>JBGTCC010000244.1:0-7574 GCA_041749055.1 Thermodesulfobacteriota bacterium
GAGTAAACCGTAAAGGTGAGGACCCGACCATCGACGAGCAAGAACAAAAAGCCCGGCAACAAGCGGTCATCGATAGCTTCAAACCCGCCTGCATCTGTAACAAGATCCGCCGCGGTACCGTGGCCAAAGCGATTCAAGCCGGCGCTAAAACCTTCGAACAGATCAGTAAGCGCACCGGCGTCGGCACCGGCCCCTGCGGCGGGCGGCGCTGCGGTTCGTTGGTCCGCGGTATGCTCGGCGAACCGGTGATGACTTGCAACGACTGCGGCTGGCCGGTGTTGGTCGGAGCCCCTTGCCCGCGGTGTGAATACGCTAAACAAGAAAGCTAGACCCGCTCGCTACCTACAGGTTTGAGCAAATCCCGCCACTTTATCTGGCTATTTCTTCAGACTGGCCGTCTTGCGCAGGAAACGCTTGCGCTGATTGAGACATGCCTTCTTTTTATCTTCGCCGCTATCTTCGACGCGGCAACCCTGGCAAGCGGGGCAGATCCAGCCGCCGCAGGCGCACCGTCCGCCCGGTTTGCCGGCTAAGCCGGGTTTGGTATTAAAGTTATTTTGACAACGGACACAGCTAATTGCACTGGTGGCATCGAGGATTTCTAGATCTTCAGCGGGAGCGATACAACGCGCGGCTGCACCGTTGACCGCCACACGATACTGAAAGGCTTCTTTCGAGAGCGGCGTATCCAACAGCATCCCGCCCCTGGTGAAGCAGGCCTTGATCGCCGTCGTGCCTTCGATCTTGCCTTCGTACCCCTTATTCTTGTGGCGCACCACTGTGCCGTCGCGCAAACTAATCTCATGTTTTTCTTCCATAGACACCTTCTTCTTAAAAAGCCTCAGGTTCTGATTGCCATGTGATACTGCTTTCAACCCTCACGAGGAATAAATATGCACGTCGTTCTCCTCGATCCGGCGGCCACGGGCGATGAGCTTGATGATACTGCAAATGTTGCGGCTCACGTCGGTGATTCCCGCCGCGGGATAACCGCTCTTGATATAACGACCGATGAATTTATCCTCGCCCACGTCGATGATCTGGAGATAGTCCTTGTTCTCGTTGCCTTCGAAGTAATGTTTCGTCCCCGGTGCGGGGCTATCGAGGTCGTTCTGTAACGCCTTCGATATCTTGATCCCGACGAACAAAGGCTTAGCCTCGTCAGCCATCTCACAGCTCCCTTCTCGAACATCGCACGCTCGCACCACGACAGGGGTTGAATGAATAGCGGTACGAACGCGCCCTCGATAGCCGCCCCTAGCGCCATGGCAGCGCCGCCGGACGCGACATCGCTGGGTCAATCGTCAGTTGGCAATCTTCAAGGCGACGCCCATTGGTAAAACGCTATCGCCGATGCTCAAGGCGGTGGTTAGCTTTTCCATCTCCCAGGAGGAAACCTTCTCTGTCGAGATCGCTTCCTTGACCTTCGGGTCGGCCTTCTGGTCGGCTGCCGGCTGTTTAATGATGTACTTGACATTGTTGCCGTCGACCAGTGTCACGGAAAGAATCAGATCCTTCGCCTCTTGTGCGCCCAGCGTCTGCAATGACGCGATGCGATTCAAGGCCACGGTCTTGTCGACGGTAAAGTTATAGAGCCAAACAAACGAACCGATGGTCGCGAACATTAGCAACCAAGCGAACTGCCCGACCCGTTTCTGTCGGTTCATGACCGTGGTGCGCTGGCGATCGAAAAACTGGCGGAAGGTGTCTCGTTCAATGGTCAGGCGTTTGGTTGCGTCCTGCTCGGCGGAGCTCGGCGGTTGATCGAACGATAATCCGATGCTGTTCAAGACCATACCGATAACGATCAAAACCAGGGGTATGAGCGCGATAACAATAGGATGCATATTACTTCCTCCGCAAACGGACGCTTGAAATCCGCGAATATAGGAAGAGGGATGGGGTGCAAGACCGGGAAATCTTACGGCGAAGCATCGACGCCGCCAATCATGCCATTCGATGGTTTAGCCCCGGTCTTCGACCTCTTGCGCGCCAATAGGATCGAGACATGATATCAAATTACTCTATAGCAACACCTGGCATGAAGCAAACTTAGGTCCAACCAACTTGTCTTTTGATTCCATGCAGTGCGCGCGTACCGGGATTGCAATACCTCTGGCACAAGTCTATACAAAATACGCCATGGTGATTCGTTACGCATCCGTCATTGTAACTATCGCGGGAATTCTCGCACTCGTCTCAGGTCTAGTTTTCTGGGTCGGCGGCGCGCCAAGCTTAGTCTCGATGCATATGCTCCTGGGGTTTTTAACCGTGGCAGGACTGTGGACTATCGGTATCGCTCAGGCCCTTTCGAGCGGCGGGAGTTCGATTTTGGCGGCGCTCGCGATTGTCGTAGGCGCGCTGACGATCTACCTCGGCATGAATCAAGCCGCCATGCTTGCCGGCGACCATCACTGGCTGGTCCAACTTAGCCATTTAGTGCTGGGTATCCTATGCATCGGTGTCAGCCACATGGCCGCCGCGCGCCACCGCCGGGCAACCGCCGGCTAGCATCGAGAAATCGTCCCTCCAATTTCAGCAACAGCGACGTTTCGAAGAAATCGCTAAACCGCCCAACTCTCCAAGCGATAGGCCTGCTCCCAAAACATATATTCGTAACGGCTGCTGAGAATGAACAGCTCCACCATGCGTTTTTTTTCAGCCGGACTCGCCATCGCGGCGAGCCGATCCATCAGGCGAATCTGCTCGCGCACCGGTTGCCAGAAAGACTCGGAAGCGTAGGTCTCGATCCACTGGCGATAGATCTTCGGCTTGGCGGGCCGGTTTTTGTACAAGCGCGTTCCGGTTTCCCCGTAGATCCAATAACAAGGCAATACCGCGGCCACCAACTCGCCCAGGCTGCCGCCGCGCGCCACCGACTGTAAATGATCGATGTACGCCTGCGTGCGCGGCCCTTTGGGCACCGCGTCCAACTGTTTGCGCGACAGCCCCAACGTCTTGCCGAAGCTCGCGTGAAAGCTCCGCTCCACCTCCACCGCGCCCAATGCATGACGGCAGAAGAGTTCTAAAATCTCCAAATTCGGCGCCTTAGCGCCGCCCAGACACAGAACCTGAGCGAAGTCGAGAAGGTAAACATAGTCTTGCAAGATGAAGTAAGTAAACCGATTCATCGGCAGAGTGCCAGCCTGTAATTCATTCAAGAACGAATGACCCTCGATCGCCCGCCAGATTCGCGCGCTGCGCTGCCGAAGCTCGGCGCTAAAGTTTTTTGCCATGGGCCAGCATTAACGAAAAATTGTTGAGAAGAAAAGCGACGTCACCCTCGTGCCGGGCGGATCAAAATTGAATTTGCCGAGGCGCAATCCGCTCCGTGCAACCCAGCCAAGCCACGGCAAAAATGAAGCGACCACGAAATATAGGAAAGCCGAAAAAACCTTTTGGTGTGGTTCGTGTTTTTCGTGGTTTGAATTTCGTTGGCTATTTCAATCCATACTTCGCCGCCATTTTGTCGAAAACGATCGAGACAAGAATCGAACGGAGGCGATTCATCCTCTTCCTCCTAAATTCTTGTTAGCGGCGTAAGATAGCCGAGGACCTGATTCACTTCTCCCCCGTCGGCCGCTTCACCGGCTCCAGCCCAGGCCGATAAGTTTTTTCGTCCAAGAATTCACGCATGCCGCGTTCGCGCGTGCGTTCCGGATCGGCGGCGCGCAACGCCATGCTCTTGGCACCGAGATATTCATAGGCTTGATCCATGTCCATGCCGCGCACGGCGCGGATCGCATGCTTGGTATAGGCCAGAACCATCGGGCTCTTGGCCATCAGTTCGCGCGCGATGGCTACGGTTTCCTCGCGCAGCTTTTCCGCCGCCACCGCCATAGTCGCAATGCCGATCTCGGCCGCCTTACGGCCATCGATGGTGCGGCCGGTCATGGCGTAGAACATGGCGTTGCGGAACCCGACCATTTCACCGAAAACTTTGCTGACATTGCCGCCGGGAATGATGCCCCAATTGACCTCCGACAAACCGAAGGTGGCGCTGTCCGCGGCGATGACGATGTCACAGGCCGCCAACGACACGAACGCGCCGCCGTAGCAGTAGCCATTGACCATGGCGATGGTCGGCTTGCGCGACCAGGCCAGCAACTCGGTCGCCCAACGCCGGTGCGCTGTCGCGGCGCGAAAGCGCGCCACCGGATCTTTGTCGGTCTCGCGAAAATACTGCTTCAGATCCATCCCCGCGCTCCAGCTATTTCCTGCCCCCGTGAGAATGATGACTTTAGTCTCATCATCGGTTTCCAGGCCATAAAGAATCTCCTCCATCTCGACATGGAGCGTCGGACTCATGGCATTGCGTTTCTCCGGCCGATTGAAGGTGATCCAGGTAATGCCTTCATCGTCGGTCTCAACGAGCACGCAGGTGTATTCTTTCTTCTTGGCCATCAGGGTTCTCCTTTTTTGAATCCTACGAAGGAAGCGCCAGTCACGGCTGATCGAGCTGCGGGCTCACGTCAGCCCAAGGATCGGCCATCTTTTCATTACGCGCCAAATCCTCAGCCCGCAACCGATCAGTTGTTACAGTTTTGTACGACGGGCGTGATTTGACACGTTCCCACCACTGAGCCGCACCGGGCTTATGATCCCACATTCGCGCCAGCTTTAGCATCTCCAAGCGCACCATGTAAGCCGTCGCGCTGATGTCCGCCAGGGAGAAATCAGTTCCCGCGAGCCACGGTTCGCGTTCCACCGATTCGCTAATCCACTTGATCAACTTCAAAATTCTTGGTCGCTTCCTTGCCTTTCGGCGAGACCATGCCTTCCTCGATACCGGCCCATTTGTAGTCGGCCTGTCGTTGCAGCGGCATCATGGCGAGCTGCTTATCGCGCTGTTGCTGCGACAGGCTCGCCAGCGGCGCTCGATTGGCGGTGGCGAAAGTGTCAACGATGAAAGCCGGGTGGATATATTCGTCCATTAGTTTTTTGAACAGATGCGCGCGGGTTCGGTCAAGGGCGCCGTGCGGCATCAACGGCGGCGTCGAAAAAACATCGTCCGGGTAATGCATGATCACCGTCGACTCGGCGATAACATTGCCGTCATGAACTAAAGTCGGCACCACACCATTAGGATTGAGTTAAGATAAGCCGGATCGAGCTGATCGCCATTCAAAGCCATCAGATGGCTCTGCCATGCCAATCCCTCTCCGCCAACGTCAACCGCACCTTCTGGGCACAGACCGGAGTATATCCATGGCAGAGGTCAAGCATTGCTAGATCCCCGATCCAAAGCTGAAGTATTGCGTCAATACGTTTTTAACCGACGGATCGTCAAGCGAGTAGACGTTCATTCGCACCAACGGTGGCAGGTAAATATGTACCGAAATTGCTTGCCGACTTTCGCCCTGAAGATTTGACAGTTGGTGGATTAAAGTCGTTTCCTCGACTCGAATAGCTCCGACCGAAAAATCGACAGAGCTGAGCGATTTGATCATCCCATTGGGCGCCGTATCAAAGACCGATTCGGTAAGCGTGCCAGCGAGAATCTTCAGGCCTCCCAAGGACCCGGCGTGATCATGTATCGACGAACGTTGGCCAGAGTTCCAGCACATGATCATGATCTCGAACCGCTCAGATTTATGAACCAGATTACGGGCATACCTTCTCGTGGAGAATAACGAGTGGGTTTTCATCTCCTCGGACGAGACGACCAACCGATGCAAGATGTCGTGCATTTCCGCCGCGCCGACACCGGCCGCTCGGTTCTGCAAAACTTCGATAACCTCAAGCAATGAAAGTTTTTCGCTCATAGCAGAACTGTCGTCCGCGCTACGCGTATCTTCGTTCACGTGGCGCGCAAGTGCACCCTGCGGGCTATTCAATCTTTACCGTCAAGTCCTCCGGTAACAAGCGACTCGCGCGCACATCCTGTAACGCCACCTCCGCAAGTATCGCGGTAAGCGCGGGCGGTGCGACAATCAACGTCGGTTCAAACAGCTCGGCGAAGACGCGGTAACATTTGTCGAGCACCTGCGGTTCGCGGCGCAAAGCCGGTAGTTGGCGCCCGATGGTATCTCGCGCCAATGGCGCATCGTTCTTGAATAATTGGACACTGTCGCGATAAATCGCGGCGACCTTGCCAACCAGTTCGCGGTTGCCGGCGAGAAATCGCCGCGTGGTTGCCAGCGGTACCCACTGGCTATCGATTTCGCGCGTATCGGCGACAATGCGCAAACCTTCCGCCTCGGCCAAGAAGGCTTTCTCCGGTGGCAACAGCGCGGCGTCGAGATCGCCCTTACCGAGCGCCTCAAAACTGCGATCGTTGAGGCCAAGATCGACCAGTTCGAGATCCTTATCGCGATCGAACTCCCAGCGCCGCAATAGCGCCAGCATCATCATGCCCGCCATCCGGCGCGGCTGATTGATGCCGACTTTTTTACCTCTGAGATCGGCGATGGAAGCGATCCTGCGATTGGCCACCAAGTAAAACGCCGGACGGTTCAACAGGCCGCCAATGATAACCAGGTCGTTGCCTTCCAGCTGCGAGAAGATCAGCGACGGTGCGTTGGGCGTGCCGATGGGGGTAGTTTCGGTGACGATGTCCTCGACGACTTTCTCTTCGTCGAGCTGGTTGACGATCTCCGCCGCGATATTTTGTTTTTCAAATAACCCGGCCGCCTCAGCCACGTAGGGCAGGAAACGGCCGATGCTCGAAGTACCGATGCCGATTTTGATTGTGTCCATTGATTACCTCAATCCAACTGCAACGTCGCCGGCTCATTGGCCATGCGCTCACCCATGCCAACATGCCGTAGCCTTTCCCACAAGGCGTCAACTTCCGCCAGCACGGCGGCGTCGGGACGATGAATATCGATCAAGTGCGCGATCGGCACCCAACAGGCCTGCCCGGTTAGCCAAAACACTTCCGATCGATTACCTTCGGGATCGAAGTAGTAGCAGCCCAGAGCGCTGACATGATTGACTACGGCATCGATACGCAAGCCCGCCGCAAGCAGTTTTTTGTGCATGATGCGCAGATCTTCCAGTGTCTCGACACGCAGTGAGATCTGATTGAGCAACCGTGAATCGGCGTCCTCTGGCCGGCCACGGAACAGCGCGATCTCGTGATCGGCCTTATCGGGGTCCGTGCTAAAAAAAACGATCCCGGCGCGCCGGTTCTGTTTGGTGATGCGCATACCAAGGGTATCGCGGTAAAACACCACCATTTTTTTCAAATCCCGAACATAAATCCCAACATGTCCCAGCCCAACGACTGCTGCCATTAATCCCCTCCCAAGCGCATAATCCACCGAACCGTTCCCCTTAGCTATCTAGCGCCGAAGTGTAAGTGCAATCAAGCCATAGCAAAGACATGGCACAGGTATCAGGGCTAGAATGGGGTAGACAATCGCGGACGCTTGCGCTACTGGGTTGGCCATGAAGCCAGAAGTATTTATCCATGAACTGTGGAGCTATGCCGCGGAAGTGCCGATGGAGCAACATCCCTGGTTCGACGGTATCATTAAGCACCGCTGGACCAAGGAACAAATCATTCTCGGCGAAGTGCAGCACTATCTGCGGGTCAGGACCAATCCGATCTTCTTTGGCCATATGGCGAT
>JBGTCC010000245.1:0-5754 GCA_041749055.1 Thermodesulfobacteriota bacterium
CGTGGAGCTCTTTTGGAAATAGCTTTGCACCACGAACGTCACGAAGGACACGAAGGGTGCGGAAAATTATGAGTCCGAACTTCGTGCTCTTCTTGTCCTTAGTGGTGCAAATCATCTTGCAAACAACTTCAATTTCTCGGCTGGCAGTCGAATGTATACTTGCTGCGCCGGGGCGGTGCTTTGGGTGGTTTTGAACCGTAGCGCTTTGCCGTTTATCTTCACGTCGCACACCGTGAGCTCGCCGAGGAAGGTCGACGCCAGCACTTCAGCGGCAAATTCGTTTTCCAATCCCGTGGGCGTGGCGGATAACAGCATCTCCTCGGGCCGGATGGCAACGCTGACGTTCCGCAAATTTTTATCGCCGATGGCGCAGACGAGTTTTCCCAGATCGGTGTCGACTTGGCCGCCGTTGCTGACGATGCCGTCGATTAGATTTGTCGAGCCGAGAAACTCACAGACTTCGCGGCTCGACGGCCGATCGTAGAGTTCCCGCGGCGGCGCGCATTGCAAGACTTTGCCCTTACTCATGACCGCGACCCGGTCGGCCAGCGCCATGGCTTCGACCTGGTCATGGGTGACATAGAGCACGGCGATGCCGAATTTCTTCGAGAGATTTTTGATCTCGTCGCGCACTTCTTCGCGCAGGCGTGCATCCAAGTTGCTCAGTGGCTCGTCCATCAACAGCACTTTCGGTTCGACGGCGAGGGCGCGAGCCAGGGCGACGCGTTGTTGCTGGCCGCCGCTCAAAAATGGCGCGGGGCGGTCGGCGAGGCCGCCCAGCTGCACCAACTCCAGTGCATTTATCACGCGCTTTTTAACGTCGGCGCGGGACAGTTTGTGCGGGCCATTGTTCAGCGGGAAAGCGACATTGTCGAACACCGTCATATGCGGCCAGACGGCGTAGGATTGAAACACCATGCCGATACCGCGGCCTTCCGGAGCGACGAAAAAGTTGCGTTCGGCGGAGCTGACCAGGACATTGCTGATGGCAATCTCGCCGCCATCGGGCCGCTCCAAGCCGGCGACGCAGCGCAGGAGGGTGGTCTTGCCCGAGCCGCTGAGCCCCAGCAGGACGAAAAACTCCTGGTCGCCGACATCGACGCTGACGCCATCGACGGCGCGCACCGCATCGGTGCCGGACTGGTAAATCTTAAGTAAGTTTCTTACTGAGATCATTTGTCGGCGTTTCTCGATTCATCGTCAGGGTAGCGATGCGCGCAAAAATCGAACGCAATTTTTATCACGCTACCGGGGATTTGCAACTCGCCTCGCGCCGATTGGGCCGGTTAGTCGCCGGCATAATGCAGGCGCCAATAATAATTCGCCCAGCCGATATATTCGTGGAGGGTAGCGGCCATTTTCGGCGCGGCGCCTGCGGTGGGGAAGTATGCGAATGGCGTCAGCTCGAACTTGCCGACAGAAAAATCTCCGGGGGCGGGGATCGGTTCGGGTACGCGAGCGGCAAATACCAGCATACTGCGCGGCATATGCATGGCCGAGGTGACCAGGAGATAGCGCTTCCAGCCATGCTTTTGCAAAATTTTCCGGCTTTCCAAGGCATTCTCAAATGTATCACGGGAGTTTTCCTCGCCGATTACATGGTGTTTGGGCACGCCCCACTTAATGAGAAAATCGCGGGCGATTTTGTTCTCGTCCATCGCCGGGGTGAACGGATTGACATGGCCGCCGGAAATAACGATCGGCTTGGGCTGGATGCGATACAAGCGCCAGGCCTCGTCGAGGCGGCGAAACATATGCTCGTCGATGGAGGGAAAGGGAATCAATCCGCTCGCCGGATAGCTGCCGCCGGTGAGCACGACGATGGCGTCGTATTGGCCGGCTTTGCGCGGATCAAGCAGCGGCGGATAGTGCGATTCGAGTTGATAGCGCAGCGCGTAGTTTGCCGGCCCGCAGTGCAGCGCAGTGGTGAGTAGCAACGTGATGAACAGCAGCTTGCGCGCCCAGCGGTGCTGCCAGAAGATCCATACTGCCAACAGCATGAACAGCCACGGCATCGGCGGCAGCAACAGCGCTTTTAAGAACTGCTTGAGGGTGAACATGGGGGAGATAGTGGTCAGAAATCAGAAGTCAGCGCTCGGAAGTCAGTTTCGGAGGCGGTCCGACTTCTGATCTCTGACAACCGACCGCTGCCTGCCGTTACTCCGCATCCGGCTGCTTTTCCGGGGCGGCGTTGGCGAAGGCTGGGATCGCGTTGCAGTTCTTCTCAATTTCTAAAATCGTCGGATACTTCGCCAAATCGCAGCCGTAGCGCCGGGCGTTGCCGAGTTGGGGAATCAAACAGATATCCGCCAGAGTCGGCACGTCGCCGAAGCAGAACCGGCCGCGCTTGGGCTGGGCGACGATCATTTCTTGAAACGCCGATAGGCCGAGATCGATCCAGTGTTGCGCCCACTTATTCACCTGTTCGTCGGCCTGGTTGTAGCTGGCTTTGACGTAATTGAGCACGCGTAAATTTTGAATCGGGTGAACTTCGCAAGCGATTACCAACGCCATACTGCGCACCAGTGCTTTGTCCGCCGGCTCTTTAGGCAGCAACGGCGGATGAGGATGGGTTTCCTCGAGATATTCTATTATTGCCAGGGACTGGGTCAGAATCCTGCCGTTATCCTCCAGCGCCGGCACCAGCGCTTGTGGATTGATCGCCGTGTACGCCGGCATCAATTGCTCGCCGCCGCCGCGGCGCAGATGGATCGGCGCTTGTTCGCAGCTCAAACCTTTCAGGTTGAGCGCGATGCGCACACGGTAGGAAGCCGAGCTGCGGAAGAAGGTGTAAAGTTTCATTGAAATATTTTCCTGTACTCTTTGCGTTTCTCGGCCATCATGTTGGCGTCGGGTTCGTCCATCTCGACGACGTTGATTTTGTCGGCGTCGGCGAGCGGTGGGTGGATGCCTTTGCGGGTGACGAACTCGCCGAACTTGGCCATGACTTTCAAACTCTCGTCGCTGTAAAAGTAATCCAGGAACGCTTTGGCCGCGTTAGGATGAGCCGCGCGGTTGCTCATGGCGATGGCGTGGCCATGGCCAAGCATCTTGTCTTGCCGGACGTAATCGAGCGGCGCGCCTTTTTTACCGAAGCCGATGACGTATTTCAGATAGGTAATCGCCACCGGTGTCTCGCCGGTGGTGACGCGTTCGGCGGCGGGCAACACGCCTTCGACGATTACCGGTTTAGTTGCGGCGAGGTCGCGTAAATATTTATCGGCCCCCTCCTTGCCCATGAGCTTGTACAAACTCATCGGCCACATGATCGCCACCGCGCCGCGCTGCGGGTCGGGATAGGCGAGCTTGCCTTTGAATTCGGGCTTGAGCAAATCTTCCAGCGACTTCGGCGCTTTGTCCGGGCTCAAGATGCTTTTATTGTAAACGATGCCAACGATACCCATGCGATAGCTCGGTCCAAGTTGTGGGTGCTGGAATTCAGCGGGAAAGTTTCTCGCCAGTGGCGAATCATACTTCGCCAAGGCGCCCTCAGTGAGCAGAATCTCCATCGGTCCGGCATTGTTCAAAACTAAATCGTAACCGACTCTGTTGGCCCTTTTTTCGCTTACCGCTCGGTCGAGCACCGTGGCACCGGCGGCGCGCCAGTAGTCGACCTTAATACCCGTCTTTTTTTCAAATCCCTGCTGAATGCCTTCGAAAATATCGGTCTCCATGGAGCCATAGATGACTACTTTGCCTTCCTTCTTGGCTTCAGCGACCAGTTTGGCGTCCTGCGCGAAAAGATGAGATGGGAGATAGAAACAAAGATAGAGAATGCCGATCAGTATGCGCATATAGATTTCCAACAGTAGGGGGCGCAGCATGCCGCGCCCGATTAAGATTATTGCCGTGGTGAATTTGCCTCAGGCCGCCAAGTCCACCGAGGTGACAAACGGCAGGCCGCTGGCGATTTCCCGCGCGCCGCTATCGTCGACCAGCAGCAGCGTTCCATCGGAAGTGCCGGCAATCATCCCATTACCCTCGGGGGTCGGGCAGAGATGCATGACGCCGCCGGTCAAATTGTCAATGACGGTTTCCCAAGTCTTGCCTTTGTCGTCACTGCGCAGGATCGCTGACATGGCGCCTTCTTCGCGGAGCCAGAGGTTGGGGCGGCCACGTGCCGCGCCGACGTAGAGGACGCCGCTGCTATCTTCAGCCACCGAAATGCCGTAGTCGTGATTTTTCGGCGAAATATTTTCCCAATGGCCGGCGCGGTCGGGGCTGCGGAAGCAGGCCTCGCCGCAGGCGAGAAAGACGTTGCCGCTATGTTGCTCGGAGGCGAGGATCTCGTGGATGTCCATGTCGGTGAGCCCTTCGTTGCAGGGCTCCCAGCCACGGCCGCCGTCGTCGCTCAACACCATGCCGCCGACTTCGATGCCGGCGTAGATGCGGTTCTTATTTTCCGGTTCGTAGGCGAGGTAGCGCGTGCGCGATTGCAACTCGGGGCTCGGCGGAAAGTTCGCTCCGGCGCTGTGCAAGCGCACGCCTTCGAGTTCTTCCCAGCCGCCGTTCTTGCTGCGGTACACCGCCGACGGGATCGTGCCGACCATGACGCCGCCGTTCAATGCCAAAGCCGAGTAGAGAAACATCTTCGGCACTTGCGGATCGGCGCGGTTCCAGTGGGCGCCAGCATCTTTAGTGAAAAAAAGTCCCGAGTGCTCGGTGCCAGCGTAGATCGTCTTGGGATCTTCCGGGTCTACGGTCATGCAGGTGAGTGTCCAGTAGGAAAGATCGCGCTTGGTCTGTGTGAACTCCCTACCGTTCTGCTCGAAACGGTACCAGCCGGAAAATGTCGCGACATGCAGGGCCTTCTTGCGATTTGTCCCGCTCATGAGTGTCTCCTTACGGCGATGGGCCGAGTGAAATTTGCCTTAGTATTAACTCGATAGGGGTGGGTATGGCAAATGGATGGAGTTGCGAATTCGGTGGCTGAAAAATTGCAATCGGTTGTGGTGGATAGTTTGCTGCGAATATCCAATTCTTGCCTCCTCTCCCTCGACCGGGGGGCGGTGTACGGCTACTCGTACGGGGTGAAGGGATCGCGGAAACTGGAGCGGGAGTGTTATCACAACCTGAGCTTCCTGTGGCTGATGGAAGGGCTTAAGCCAGACCACAGACCATCGCTGAGTTTCGGCGGAGCATAAGATGGGGCTCAAGAAAGTTCTCACAAGAAGACTTCTTGTCGATTTTGAATATTGCCGAACGACTATGTAGTGTAAGTAGCGAACAATCCCTAACGGAAAAGGAGAAGAACCATGTCGACAAATACTGTCCACCTCCATCGCGTCCTCCGTGTGACGCCTGAGCGCATATATCGCGCGTTCCTTGACGCAGACGCCATGGCTAAATGGCTTCCTCCGAACGGATTCACAGGCAAGGTCCACCAGATGGACGCTAAAGTCGGCGGGAGCTACAAGATGTCGTTTACGAATTTTAGCACTGGCCACAGCCACTCCTTCGCCGGCCAGTACCTAGAACTCACGCCGCACGAACGCATCCGCTACACCGACACGTTCGACGATCCGAACTTGCCGGGGGAAATGGTGACAACGATCACCTTGCGGAAAGTGTCGTGCGGGACCGAGTTGAATATCACGCAAGAAGGCATACCCGAAGTCATTCCTGTTGAGGCTTGCTATCTCGGCTGGCAGGAATCGCTCATCCTTCTAGCGAAACTCGTCGAAGCCGAAGTTCCAAACGAATAATTAGATTGCCGATCTCATGAACTTTATTGTTTTCGAGTGAGTCAGAACG
>JBGTCC010000246.1:0-2794 GCA_041749055.1 Thermodesulfobacteriota bacterium
GCGCGACAGCCGCGCCGCACCGCACACGACATAGGTAGCCGCCGCCAGCCAACCCCAATTTTGCCACGGCACCAGTGCCCATATGTATACCAAGACCGCCGGGGCAACGCCGAAAGCGACCACGTCAGCCAAGGAATCGAACTCGACGCCGAACTGGCTGGTGGTCCGGGTCAAGCGCGCGACATAACCGTCCACGCCATCGAACACGTTGGCGAGCAGAATCAGCAAAGCCGCGTTGACATACTCACCCCGAAAGGTCGCGATGATCGAAAAAAATCCGCACATCAAGTTGCCCGCGGTAAACAGGCTGGGAATCAGATAAACGCCCTTGCGCAGTTTCTCCGCCGGCATTCTCTGGCGCAAGGTCATGCGCGGCCGCTCGCGCCGGCGCCGCAGCAAGCGCAACTTGTCTTTTTCCTGCGGTTGCTCGGGCTCTGGAGCATTCATCGCGCTCATGGCAACCTCCCGATGATGGTCTCCCCGCCTTTAACCCTCTGCCCCTCCACCGCTTCAATACGACACCCTTGAGGCAAATAAATATCGGTACGCGAGCCGAACATGATTAAACCGAAGCGTTCGCCACGGCCCAAGATATCGCCGGCTTTCGAGCGGCAAACGATCCGCCTGGCGACCGTGCCGGCGATTTGCACCACGCCCCAATTGCGCTCCCGTTCGTCGACCAGGCGCAACGCGTTGTGCTCGTTGACGCGCGATGCGTCTTCCTTAAAGGCCGGGAGAAATTTGCCGGTTTGATAGTGCACGTCATTAACCCGGCCGGCAACCGGCGCGCGATTGATATGCACGTCGAGGGGCGACAGAAAGATGCTGATACGTGTCACCGCATCGGCGAACAAGCCATCGCCCTGCACCGGCGCGATGGTGACAACCCGGCCGTCCGCGGGCGAAACCACCAAGCCGTCACCGGTGGGGACCTTGCGCTCCGGGTCGCGAAAGAATGCCGCAACCCCCAGCGTTAGCATTGCCAATGCGCTACCAGCCGCCAGCCAGCCGAACAACAACGCAAGTAACGCCAGCGCTGCCGTCGACAGAATCAACGGCCAACCTTCCTTTGCGATACGCATCGTGCGCGGCCTAGAGCGAGTTATCACCCATGGGGTCAATAGCCTAATTCTTGCTTCGGTCGACCAATCGGTTTTGGCCTAGCCAAGGCATCATCGACCGCAAGCCGGCGCCGACTTTTTCCAGCGGGTGATTGGCCTGTTCTTTTCTGAGCTCGGTGAAGTGCGGCGATCCCGCTTTAAACTCATTGATCCATTCGTCGGCGAATTTTCCGGATTGGATATCCCTGAGGATCTTCTGCATCGCTTCTTTCACTTCCGGACCGATGACGCGCTTGCCACGGGTCAGGTCGCCATACTCCGCGGTATTACTGATCGAGTAGCGCATGTTCGTCATGCCGCCCTCATAGATCAGATCGACAATCAGCTTCACTTCGTGGACGCACTCGAAATAGGCCATTTCGGGCGGATAACCGGCATCGACGAGGGTTTCGTAGCCGGCTTGAATCAGCGCGCACAATCCGCCGCACAATACCGACTGTTCGCCGAAGAGATCGGTTTCGGTTTCGTCCTTGAAGGTGGTCTCGATCACGGCGGCCCGAGCGCCGCCGATGGCGCTGGCGTAAGCCAAACCGATCTTCGTCGTATCGCCGCTCGGGTCTTGATGCACCGCCAACAGGCAAGGCACACCGCGCCCTTTCTCGTACTCGCTGCGCACTAAGTGGCCCGGCCCCTTGGGAGCAACCATGAATACATTGACCCCCGCCGGGGCGACGATTCTCTTGAAATGAATATTGAAGCCATGGCCGAACGCCAAGCAGTTGCCGCTTGTCAATCCCGGCCGGATTTCCTTTTCGTAAGCATCGCCCTGCAATTCATCGGGCAACAGGACCATGACGATATCGGCCTGCGCTACCGCCTCGGCGGTTTCGAAGACTTTGAGACCGGCGTTTTCCGCCTTCGCCCATGAGCTGCTGCCACGGCGCAGGCCGACGACGACATCGACGCCCGAGTCGCGCAAATTATTGGCATGCGCATGCCCCTGGCTGCCGTAACCGAGCACGGCGACTTTCTTGCCCTTCAAAACATTGAGATCCGCATCACGGTCGTAATAAACTTGCATGGAATGATTTCTCCTCTGAACTTTAGGCTTTCTACTATGCCGATTGACTCGCTCTAAGTCAACGACAAGTATCTGTAACCAAACGAGATTTAGTTAGACGTCAGGCGAGTGAAGGTCGTCGCCTCAGAGCTTTTCGAGCTGAGTTGCCGCCGCACCGATGGGGGCAGTGCAATTCGCAGGTAGATAACGGTTGAGGGAAGCGGGGTAAATCGGCAACAGATTTTGTCGTTCCGAAAGCTCCCTTGATCAAACCCAGATTCGCTGGCACGGCGGTTAGGCAAAAGCGCCGCCTTTAAAATCAAAGTTACCAAGAAGTAACCGCGCTACCGGCCCGTTAGCGGGCAGGCAGTCAAACAAAAACCCGGCTTGAATGCTTATGACCGGGGTTTTGTTTTAGGTTACTATTGGGACGATCGACCGCGTCGATTTACGGCTTTAGCAAAGCCGGCTCCCGGCGCGGCGACGCGGTTCTGGTGGTTTCTCGAGCGATCGCAATCCGGCCGGTGCGGATCAAGTCCTTAATTCCCAGGGGCTTGAGCATGTTGATCATCGCCTCGACTTTGTCGACGTCACCGGTAATTTCAATCGTGTAAGTGATCGGCGACGAGTCGACGATCTTGGCGCGAAAGATTGACGCGATGCGAATCGCTTC
>JBGTCC010000247.1:0-3559 GCA_041749055.1 Thermodesulfobacteriota bacterium
GAGGCAACATTCTCAAATCGAGTTTAGCAGTGGAGAAATTTATGCAGACTAGAGCATTATGTACAGCCGTAGTGGCGACTTTAACCGCCACGTCACTGGTCGCCAGCGCGCCGGCGTGGTCCGAGGATTTCTACGCCGGCAAAACCATCCGCGTCTCCGTGGGTAACGCCGCAGGCGGCGGCTATGACACCTACACCAGAACTATTGCCCGCCACCTCGGCAAACATATTCCGGGCAACCCAAGTTTTGTCGTCGACAACATGACCGGAGCGGGCAGCCTTATCGCGGCTAACTATACCTACAATAAAGCCGACCGCGACGGCACCTTCATCGGCGTTTGGAATAGCGCCTTCGTGCTCTACCAAGCGCTCGGTGACAGGGCGGTGCGATTGGACGCCAGGAAGCTCAATTGGATCGGCGCGCCGATCAAAGGTTCGCCAAGCTGCAATATTATGGGTTTCACGGGCGTTAAGTCGCTGGACGAAATTCGCAAGACCGGCAAGGCGCTCAAAATGGGCTCAACCAGGGCCGGTTCGACCTATAACGACTTCCCGATGATCTTGAACCAGACGGTGGGCACCAAGTTTAATGTGATCAATGGTTATACGGGCACATCGCTGATCACCGTCGCCATGCGATCCAAAGAGCTCGACGGCGGCTGCTGGGGCTGGGAGTCGGCCCGGGTCACTGCCAGGGCGATGCTCGACGCCAGCGGCGAGCAGAAACTCCTGCCGATCATTGTCCACAGCAAGTGGGAAGATAAAGAACTGAACGACGTGCCTTTAGCGCGGGATTATATCAAAGCGAAAGGCGGCGATGAGGGCGTAAAGCTCTACAACACCTGGATCAACCAATATGAATTCCAACGTCCGTGGGTCATGCCGCCAAACGTGCCGGCGGACCGCGTAGCCATGGTGCGCAAGGCATTCAAAGCCACGCTGGAAGATCCTGAGTTCATCGCTGAAGCGAAGCAGACCAAGCTCGAAATGGAATATGTGTCCGCGGATGAAATCAATGGATTGGTGAAAGAGATTCTCAACATCTCGCCCAAAAGCAAACAGGGACTGCAATTCCTGATCCGAAAAACGAAAAAGTAGTCGTCCGTGTCTGAATCATATATAAGCCGCATTGAAAGAAGGGGGCGCCGTGGAGCAGAGATGGATGTTCATAATCAAACTTGGTATCGCCGGCTGCTTTCTACTCTCGCAATTGCCTCCGGCAATGGGCGCGAGCTCCAATGAGGAGCACTTTTACCAGGGCAAGACATTGCGCATCGTAGTCGGCTCGTCGCCGGGTGGCGGTTACGACACATACACGCGCATGATCGCGCGCCATATCAGCCGCTATCTGCCGGGCAATCCCGCCACGGTGGTCGAGAACATGGAAGGCGCCGGCGGGCTGATCGCGGCCAACTTTATTTACAAGCGCGCTACTCCCGACGGCCTGACGCTGGCGGTGTTCAATAACTCCAACATCGTCCAGAAGGCCCTGGGCGATCCGCGCATTAACATCAATTTTCGCAAACTCGGCTGGGTCGGCGCGCCCAGTGTCGGCGCGCCGATGTGCATGATGATGGGTTTTACCGGTTTGAAAACCCTAGATGATGTTTTGAATGCCAAAACCCGGCTAAAAATGGGCGCCAACCGAGCCGGCACGACAGGATACGATTTGCCGCTCATCCTCAACCAAGCTCTCGGCACAAAGTTCGACGTTATTAGCGGCTATACCGGCACGTCGAAAATCCGGGTTGCACTGCAATCGCGCGAACTTGACGGTTTCTGCTCCAACTGGGAGTCGATGCGGGTGACGGCGCGAGCCATGCTCGATGCGGCGGGCGATAACAAACTCATCCCGTTCATTATCAATGAAAAATGGGAAGACAAGGAAGTCAAAGGGCTGCCGCTGTTCAAGGACGTCATCAAAGACCCGAAGAAATTCGCCATCTACAAAGCCTGGGCGGATCAGATGGATTTTCAGCGCCCGCTGGCGTTGCCGCCGGGTACGCCAAAGGACCGGCTGGCGATTCTGCGCAAGGCGCTGGCCGAAAGTTTGAAAGACAAAGCGCTGCTCGCGGAAGCCGAGAAAACCAAACTGACGATCACCTATGTGTCCGGTGAAAAAACCGAGAAACTAGTCGACGAAATCCTCAATATGCCGGCCGACGCCAAGAAGAGCCTAACCTTTTTGGTCCGGCTCGGAAAGAAATCGGAAGCGCAGAAATAGTCCGAGGAGAGATGATTATGGCGAATTACCTTGCAAAGTTGATTGCTATCAGCGCGTTGCTCGCGGGTCTCAATAGCGGCGGAGTCGCCGAAGCCGAGGATTTCTACAAAGGCAAGTCGATTCGCGTCATCGTCGGATTCTCGGCCGGCGGCGGCTACGACGCCTACACCCGAACGGTGGCGCGTTATATCAGCCGTTACATTCCCGGCAATCCTTCGACGGTAGTCGAAAACATGGACGGCGCCGGCAGCGTTATCGCGGCCAATTATACTTACAGCAAAGCGTCAAAAAACGGCCTAACCGTCGGCGTCTTCGACTCGCACAACGTCTTCAACCATATGATGGGCGATCGCAGTCTTCGTATCGACGGCCGCAAGTTCGGCTGGATCGGCACGCCGAGCAAAGACTCCGTTGCCTGCGTGATTATGGCTTTTAGCGGGCTCAAAAGTTTCGACGATATTCTTAAGGCGAAAAAGCCGGTGCGCATGGGCGCCACCCGCAGCGGCAACACGGTGCACTTGCCGGAAATGATGAACCGCTGGGCCGGCACCAAGTTCGATATCATTCAGGGCTATGGCGGCACCGCGAAAATCCGGCTGGCCATGCGCTCGCGCGAAGTGGACGGCGGCTGCTGGACCTGGGATTCGATTCGCTCGACGGCGCGCTCGATGATCGATGCCCAGGGTCCGGATAAACTAATTCCGTTCATCATCAACGACCGCTGGGAAGATTCGGAAGTAAAAAACACCACCTTGTTTCGCGATGTTTTTAAGGATCCAGGCAACCTGCGGGCCTTTGACGCCTGGAACGCGGCCAATGATTTTGCCCGGCCTTTTGCCCTACCGCCCCGGTCGCCCTTCGAATCGCTAAAAATATTGCGCCAAGCTTTCAAGGACACCATGGCGGACAAGGATTATCTCGCCGATCTCAAGCGCGCCAACTTGACCGCCGAGTATATTAGCGGCGAGACCGTCGAGAAGTTCGTCGAGCAGATTTATACCACGCCGCCGGAATTGAAGTCCCGGCTCGATTTCACCGTAAAGAAGCGCAAGCTGTCCTAAGGAGCTAATCAACCATGGACTATCTAAACGCGTTCACACAAGGGTTGCTTAACATTCTGCCGTTTTCCGCTCAAGGCTCGGAAACCTTTTTGTACATGATGATCGGCATGGGCGTCGGTTTTTGCGTCGGCATCCTGCCCGGTCTCGGCGGTGCCACCACGTTGGCGCTGATGTTGCCGTTTATCTATAACATGGATCCAACCACGGCGTTTGCTTTCCTTTTGGGCTCTAACGCCGTCACCGCCACGACCGGGGATGTGACCTCGGTGCTTTTC
>JBGTCC010000248.1:0-2509 GCA_041749055.1 Thermodesulfobacteriota bacterium
TGCGACGCGCCCTCGGTTTGGATCAGCCGTTGGCAATGCAATACCGAACCTTTCTGACAAAGCTCGCCGGCGGCGATCTCGGCCGCTCGCTGTTTGAACAAGCGAGCGTCAGTGAAATCATCGGCCAACGGCTGCCGGCGACTCTTGAACTGGCGTTGTGCGCCATGATCGCCGCGCTGGCCATATCGTTTCCCCTGGCATTTCTGGCGGCGCGCCGGCCCGGCAGCCTGATGGATCGCTGCGCTCTATTATTTTCTCTGCTCGGCCTGTCGTTGCCGAATTTTTGGCTCGGGCCGTTGCTGATGATTCTGTTTTCCATTCAGCTCGGCTGGACGCCGGTGTCGGGCCGCGGCGGCTTGCTCCATGTCATATTACCCGCGCTCACATTGGGCCTGGGAATGGCGGCGATCCTGACGCGTATTCTGCGCGCCAGTTTGCTGCAAGTCGCCCGCGCCGAGTTCGTCCAAACCGCCCGCGCCAAAGGTTTGAGTGAAACATCGGTCTGGCTCAAACATATGCTGCGCAACGCGCTGTTGTCGGTGGTGACGATCATGAGTCTGCAATTCGGCGCCCTGCTCGCCGGCTCGTTGATAACGGAAACCGTATTCAGTTGGCCCGGCATCGGCAGACTGACCGTGCAAGCGATCCAGACGCGCGACTATCCACTGGTGCAAGGTTGTGTGTTGGTCATCGCGGTATCCTACCTGTTGGTGAATTTTTTCACCGACATCCTCTACAAATTAGTCGACCCGCGGGTGAGCTATGGCGACTAGAGTCTGGTTCAACAGCGGCGCGGCGATCTTGATGGTCCTGTTAGTCTCGGCGCTGTTGGCACCGATGATAGCCCCGCATAATCCATTACGGCAAAATCTAGAGAACGACCTGATCGCTTACAGCGCCGCCCATCCGCTGGGCACCGATAAACTCGGCCGCGACATCTTGAGCCGCACGCTTTACGGCACGCGCATCTCGCTCTCGGTCGGTTTTGCCACCGTGGCGCTATCCCTCGCCATCGGCTTCATCGTCGGCGCGGTCGCCGGTTACTTCGGCGGCTGGATCGATTTACTGCTCATGCGCCTGGTCGATATCCTGCTGGCCTTTCCCGGCATTCTCCTGGCCATCGCCTTCACCGCCGTGCTCGGACCCGGGCTCGATCATGTTATCCTCGCGCTTTGCCTGATCGGCTGGACCGGCTATGCGCGTCTGGTGCGCGGCGAGATCATCGCCCTGCGCGAAAGAGACTTCGTCCAAGCCGCCCGCGCCCTCGGCGGCACTCCCAAGCGAGTTGTGTTGCGCCACCTGTTGCCCAATCTCCTGGCTCCATTGTTGATCCAGGCAACTTTCGGCCTCGCCGCCGCGATCATCGCCGAAGGCAGCTTGAGCTTCCTGGGACTTGGCGTCGAACCGCCGACACCGTCCTGGGGATCGATGCTGAACGACGGCCGGCAATTTCTCCTGGTCGCGCCGCACCTCACCACCTATCCCGGCCTGGCGATCATGATCACGGTGTTCGCGCTCAATCTCGTCGGGGATGGGCTTCAGGAACGGTTCCAAGCGCGCAACCAATAATTGGTTGCGCGCCGTTCCAATGGTTCCAGTAGTTCCAGAGGTTCCAAAGGTTTTCCGGATTGGAACGATTGGAACTAATGGAACCCCTGGAACTGAAGTTGTTAACATTGCCTAACTCGGCCGACGATGATAATTAGTCTCAAGACAGGAGGGTTCCGCGATGAAATTATACACCAGCCACACCTGACCCTACGCCCACAGGACAAGGATTGTCCTGGCCGAAAAGAACATCCCCTACGAAACCATCGAAGTCGATCTCAAAAACAAACCGGGAGATCTGGTCAAGCAAAATCCCTATGGCAAAGTGCCGGTACTGGTCGACGGCGACGGCGTCATCTACGAGTCGGCGGTGATCGACGAATATCTCGACGAGAAATTCGCCGACACTCCGCTCATGCCGCGCAACCAGCTCGATCGCGCCAAGGTGAGGATTTGGGTGGATTTTTTCAACACCCGCGTGCACCCGACGGGAAGCGATCTGCAAAAAAAACGCGATCCTGAGAAAGCCCAAGTGCGCATGGATCAACACCTGCGTACCCTCGACGACGCCTTGTCCGGCAAAGACTATCTGGTCGGCAATCAGTTCACGCTGGCGGATGTCAGTTTCATCCCCTTCTACACCAGGCGCGAACGCTACACGGTGAGTTTCGACAACTATCCCAACATCAAGCGTTGGGCAGAAAGTTTGGTCGCACGCCCCCAAGTGGCGCCGACGATCTAAAACACTTGGAGTGATGGAGTATTGGAGTGTTGGAATAATGGTTGCGGACCCACCACTCCATTACTCCACCACTCCATCACTCCAGGAGACCCCCCATGCAACCCATTCTCGTCAGCCCCCAAGAGATTCGCGGCATTGTCACCATGAACGAGGCGGTCGAAGCCGTGCGCCTGGGCTTTCGTGAGTGGGGTGAGAATCCCCAACTCAACGCGCCGCGCC
>JBGTCC010000249.1:0-10388 GCA_041749055.1 Thermodesulfobacteriota bacterium
TTATGGTCTGATGGAAAAAACCCTTTATCGTGAGAAACAGGATGCAGCACAGGGGCTGACGCTGTTTGCCCGTGTCGGAACTGCTGATAGGCGAGTGAATCGCTTCGCCCTGTATACCGGCAGCGGTCTCAACTATACGGGTTTGATTCCCGATCGGACTGAGGATGAACTAGGTTTCGCGGTTGCCGCCGCGCGCAATGGCCAGCCCTTTAGAAGGGCGGCAGCCAACGTCGGCAACCCCGTTGAACGCTGGGAAGTCAATCTGGAATTGACCTATCGCGCCCAAATCGCGCCCTGGTTAGCCCTGCAACCCGATATGCAATACATAATCAATCCCGGAACCAACCCGGCGTTAAAAAATGCTTTGGTTATCGGGATGCGCTTTGAAATTTCCCTTTAGACTTCTAACACCACGGGATCGAACCGAACCCGGCTGCACGCCGGATCCGATCGACCCTCGTGGCCGCCGGCAATCAATAGGCAAATCTTTCCGTACGTAGGATAAGCATTGCGGCACATAGGCCCACGCAAGCCGCTGCGATTAATATTTCGATAGCAGCGTCAATAGCGGCCCCGCGCTGGGCGGCGGCTGCACCTTGCCCGATAGTATCTCGTCCGCCGTAACCCGCTTACCGTAGTATCCCTCATTGACATCATCGCGCGTGGCGATGCCCGTACCCTCGAGGGAGAGACCGGCGAACAGCCCCTGGCTCCGGCTGTAACTATACATGGCAGCCTGCAGACTCAGGTCGGCCTCGGTGTCGCGTCCGAAAGGGCCTGCCGCGATGCTCATGTTACCGCCAAGCGTGATGTTGCCCCGTTTGGCAAATGCGTCGACCGCAGCCGGCGTGTTGAGGATAATCACAAACTCAGTGACCTGCGCCCCGATCTGAAAGCCGAAGCCGAGCCCACCGGTCTGGATGGCCGAGGGGCCGCTCCAACCGTTTGCGGTCCGCTCCACGACAATCCCACTGCCGCCTCTGACACTGCCGATAAAGCCGGCCTTGCTGACGGTAAGGATTGCCAGGCCTCGGGCAGCGCGCATCACGGCGGGCGGAATCGCCGCCTCTGGGAGTTTCTCGAAGCTTTCAATGATCGACACTGCCTGGTCGAGGTCTTGGTGCATCGCATCGTGCGGCGAAATTGTCGCGCAGCCGGCGAACAATGTTGCCGCCAGTATCAAAATAATCGTTTTCATAAAGTATGCTCCTTCGTCGTATGCCATAATTATTGCTTCTAAAAGCCTCACATAATCAACTCGGCTCTTCAAGAGCCTCTTGATGCTTCCCGACGCAACTTCCATGCCTCAGCTTCATGCCAAGCATATTTCTCAGCTCCATCAGCGCAAAAGTTGAATATTCACTTCCGGGTAGCGCCATGGCCAAGCGAAAAATGCGTCTGCCGATTTCCCGCCTCGGTTCACACCGATGATGCACAGGTGTAAAGATTTTTCTCACTGATGCGAATGGGTTTCGCACGCCAACCGGGAATATCGGCGTTTCCGTAGCGATTTCAGCGTTCAAACGTGACAGCCTATTGCTTTTAACTTGGCACAGAGCTTGTATTTATGAAGTGGAATCAACAGAGTGCCGTGCGTGATGGGAGTTTCTCACCAATGATAAGGACACATACAACGATTTTCAGTGTTTTAGTTTTAGCGGTTGCTTTGATTCAACCTCGCGATGGCAGCGCCGGCGCTCCGACCGATCAAATCCGTGTCACCGTCGATCGGGTGCTGACGATTCTCAAAGACCCGGCGTTGAACTCCGCTGCCACCAAAGAGGCGCGACGCTCGGAGTTGAGCAAGGCGATATTGCTACGATTCGATTTCGAGGAAATGGCGAAGCGCTCCTTGGGCGCCGAGTGGCGCCGCCGGACACCTGCGGAACAAAAGGAATTCATCGGGCTGTTTACCGATCTGTTGAAGGATTCTTATATCGACTCCATCGAGTCCTACCGCAGTGAGAAGGTCTTCTATCAACGTGAAACCCAGGACGGCAATTACGCCGATGTCGCCACTAGAATCACAAACGAACGAGGCGAAGAATTTACCATCGATTACCGGCTCAATCTCGAGGCAGGTCAATGGAAGGTCTACGACGTGATCATCGAAAACGTCAGTATCGTTAATAATTATCGCTCGCAGTTTGGCCGCATCCTCAACCGCTCTTCCTTCGCCGAACTGCTGCAATCGATCCGCGACAAGGTTAAGTAGCATTGGGCTAGGAGGTCTCCATGTATCTACGCACCCTAATAATAATGCTTGCGCTTGGCGCATTGGCGCTATTTACCGCGGTCAACTGGAGCGCATTTGTCACACCGACGACCCTGTCGGTGATCTTTGCCAGCATCGAAGCGCCGCTGGGGCTGGTCTTACTAGGGATGGTCGTCCTGCTGGCGGCATTGTTCCTTATCTACGTGGTCTATCTGCAGTCTTCGGTACTGTTAGAAACCCGTCGCCACGCCCGCGAGCTGCACTCCCAGCGCGAGCTTGCCGAACATGCCGAAATCTCGCGCATCGAGGATTTGCGTGCCTTTCTCGAAACTCAGCTCAAGACCTCCGGTCAGCAAACCGAGTGGTCGAGAGCAGAAATGTCGGCCAAGTTGGACCGGCTTGAGAGCGAGCTGCGTCAGTCCATAGAGCAATGCCAAAACTCGCTGGCAGCGTCGATAGCTGAGATCGACGACCGATTTGAACATGGCGCGGGCGAATCCCAAACACGTAAGCTCGCCTAGCGGTTTGCATCGCTACCTGTACGGAAGATTGAAAGGAGAATCTATGGTGACCAGGGAAGATTTAAAAGAAAAGATCGAGGAGCAGTTAGCCAAATGGAAGAGCACCATCGACGGCTTGAAGGTATCATTCGAGCACGCTGAAGTGGACGTTAAAGCAAAATTGCACGATCAGCTGGAGTCGCTGCATGACAAGCGCGTCAAAGCGGAAAAACTTCTTGAAGACGTCTCCGCCACGAGCCAGGACGCCTGGGAGCAGATTAAGTCGGGCGCCGATCACGGCTGGAGCGACCTGACCCGTGCGGCAAAAAGCACCATGGACAAAGTGCGTGACGCGATGGCCAAGCCCAAACGCGACGACGAGATACGCCAGATCGCCTATCACCTCTGGCGCGACGAGGGCTGCCCCGACGGACGACAGCTCGAACATTGGACCAAAGCAGAGTCGATTTGGCAGGCCCGGCAAAACGGAATAACCGAGCCGGTGAAGCAAGCGCCGGCTAAAGTCAAACGGCCGCGCAAAAAACCGGCAACTCCGGCGACCAGCAAAAGCCGGACGACAAAATCCAAAGCGAGTGCCAGCAAAGAGCGGCCGGCTCGAGGGGAAAAATCGCCGTAGCCGGCAGCGCCCATTGGCGGTCGATGATGATGTTACCCACAACGGCAATCCCTCTGTTGTTGATCCTCAGCATGTCAGGCTGCGCCTTGCTCGGCTCAAAACCTTTGGCAGATTCCCAGAGTCTGGGCCGCGTCGAGAACAACATCTACACCAGCCCGCGCCAATCTTTTCGGTTGCGCCTTCCCCGGCTGGCAGCTGACGCGACAATAAGGGACGAACGGCCCACGCCGAACTCGACACTCGTTACCATCGAAGATAAGCTCTGCCGCGAATTTACCGTTTCCGAACGGCCTGGCTTTCTGGGTACGGAGTCGCTCCAATCCTGGGTCGACGCGCATATCGTCGAGGATCTCAAGCGGCTCGGTTTTAATGTTGAGAGTAAAGCACTAACGACGCGCAACGGCCCGGCGATCGCGCTGCGCTATCGTGCGCCCGCCGCCGCTCCTTGTAGCACAACGACGAAAGCGGATGGCAAACCGGTGGTTACCAAACGCGATGCTGACGTCGGCTGGTATGTCTATCACCGCGATGGCGTGTTCTACCGCCTGATCTACGTCATCGGCGTAGGCCCGGAGGCGCCGAGCTTGTGGTATGTCAATCGCGAACCGGTCGCTGACGTGCTGGCGCAATTCGCCGAGGGCTTTGACATTGTTGACGTGAAGGCCGGGCAAGGCCTGTCAAATTAAATTGTCGCTCTTAACATGATGTTTATGATGCCACGAAAGCACTTCCGTCTGAACGAAAATATACAATTATGAAACGATTTGCTGTTTCGGCAATTATGCTACTGGGGCTGTTTGCTTGCGGTAAGAAAGATGAGCCCGCACCGGAGCCACCACCAGCTCAAGAAACGCAAACGGCGCCTCAAACAAGCCCCGAACCAGCGGCGCCCAGCGGTGAAAAGGCTAAGCTTGCCAATGGCAGGTACATAGTTGCCAAGGGCGATACCCTGTACAGCATCGCCAAAAAGAACGGCTTGGATTATCGCGATCTAACCAAGTGGAACAAGATTGAAGATCCGCGCCGATTGCGCATCGGTCAAGAACTCACGCTGACAACGCCGGGTAGCTAAGCCGGGCGGTCAACCGGCACCGGGCTGTCGAGTAGAGGGAATTTCGTCTTGCGCTTTCTCGTTGTCGGCGCCCAGCGCCACTTCTCCTGTCCCACGCTTCATTTCAAAGAGCCCCGGCTTTCTCATCTCATAACGTACACAACCGAGACCGCAAACACGTAAACGGCGAGAATCGCCCAGGAGTCCCAAGCGAACCACAACCGCTTTTTGCTGACGCGATAGGTCAGGCCAATGACGGCGATGGCGGTCATCGCCATCGCCGCGCTTGCCGTCACCAGATGGGCCGGCGAGGCCTGGGCGAGAATCGGTCCTTTGACGTAAAGCAGGTCGTCGAGCCCCAGGATCGCCAGGTTAAATAAATTACTGCCAAGGAGATTTCCGAACGTCAGATCGGTGGCGTCGATTCGCACCGCGGCAACGGAAACCACCAATTCCGGCAGCGCGGTCACCATCGCGACCAGGGTACGATCAACGGATTCTCTATTTCCGGATTGTGCCGCCAGGCCCGAGTCGACAACCAGAGCACTCGTTCACGCGAGTTCGCCGAACCAACCGCGCCTTTCCAGCAGCTTCATCATTTCAAGCACGGGGCAGATCGTCAAAGCCACGCCGGCGGCGATCAGCCAATCTTCCAAGGGCAAAGCGAAAGTGCCCACGGCGTATTGGAAAAACGGCAAGTAAACAACCAAAAGCAGCAGCAACGTTTCCCAGGCGATCGCCAGGTTGAGCCATTTGTTGATGAACGGACGCACCCAAACCGAGTGCCGATCCGAGCGAAAGTTATAGGCCTTTAAAAACTCGATCAGGATAAGCGTGACAAACACCATGCTCATGGCCTCTTCTAACCTGCGGCCGGAATCGATCGCCCAGTGAAACAACATGAGATTGACCATGCCGGACCACAGCCCGCCGGCAATCATCAGCGTCACCACTGGGCGGGTGAAAATCCCGCTACGCGGATCGCGCGGCGCGCGCCGCATGAGATCTTGCTCATGGGGATCGACGGCCAAGGCCAAGGCCGGCAGCCCGTCGGTCGCCAGGTTAATATAGAGAATCTGCACGGCGCTGAGCGGCAACGGCCAGGCCAAGAACGTCGCGCCGGCCAGCAGGACGATCTCGCCGAGATTGCAAGACAAGAGGAACATGAGATACTTCTTGATATTCTCAAAAACCGCCCGTCCCTCTTCCACGGCCGCGACAATCGAAGCGAAATTGTCGTCGGTGAGCGTCATGGCGGCAGCCTCTTTGGTCACGTCGGTGCCGGTGATGCCCATGGCAACGCCGATGTCGGCCTTCTTGAGCGCCGGCGCGTCGTTGACCCCATCGCCGGTCATGGCGACGATATGCCCTTGGTGTTGCAGCGCGGTCACCACGCGCAGTTTGTGCGCGGGCGAAACACGGGCGTAGATTTCGATGTTTTCCACTTCGCGCTCTAAGTCTGGCTCGCTCAACGCTTCCAATTCGCTACCCGTAATCACTCGGCCGGACTTGAGCAGACCCAATTCTCGCGCTATCGCCTGCGCTGTTAGTGGATGGTCACCGGTGATCATCACCGCCTTGATCCCCGCCTCCGCGCATTTATGAATCGCCGCTTTGGCCTCGGGGCGCGGCGGATCGATCATGCCGACCAAGCCAACAAACACCATTCCACTCTCGGCATCTTCCAGCTTTGCATTGGGTTTGAAGGCGACCGCCAATACTCGCAGGGCATCGCTGGCCATCTGCCGCGCGGTGCCGACAAACACCTCTCGCCCCTCGGAATCCAACGGCACGGCACCGGACTCGGCTAACGCCAACGTGCATAAGTTGAGGATGACTTCGGGGGCCCCTTTGGCGTAGGCGACAACGCCTTCAGGGGTGGAGTGCAGCGTCGTCATACGCTTGGTTTCGGAGGTGAAAGGGATTTCCTGCACACGGGGAAACTGCGCGTCGAGCTCTGCCTTGTGCAACCCGGCTTTGGCGGCCGCTACCACCAATGCGCCCTCGGTCGGATCGCCTTTGATTTGCCAGCGAGTGCTCAACGTCCGTTCGAGGTCTTGGTTGTCCCGCACTTCAACCAAGTGTGCGTCGGACGCCAGCGCGCCAGCGCGCAATAGCATCATGAGCGCGGCCGGCGGATCGATGGCGTTGCCGTCCCGTGAAAAGGCGCCAACCGGCTCGTAGCCGGAGCCCGATAATTCCAGCAGCTGACCGGCGACGAAAATCCTCCGGGCGGTCATCTCGTCTTTAGTCAGCGTGCCGGTCTTATCGGAACAAATGACCGATACACTGCCGAGAGTTTCCACCGCCGGCAAGCGGCGGATCAGCGCGTTGCGCTGCACCATCCGTTGCACACCGATGGCGAGGGAAATAGTCACGACAGCCGGCAGCGCCTCGGGCACAACGGCGACCGCGAGGGCGATGGCGAAGATAAACATTTCCAGCAGCGGCTGGCCTCGCCACAAGCCCAGCGCAACGACCATCACCACAACCACCACGGCGGCTTGAGCGAGCGCCCGCCCAACTTTATCGAGATTCAGTTGCAACGGCGTCTTGCCGGTTTCTACCGTCTGCAGCATTGTCGCGATCTTGCCGAACTCGGTGTTCATGGCGGTGGCGACCACCACCGCCCGCCCTCGGCCATAGGTCGCCGCAGTGCCCGCGTAAGCCATATTCTTTCGGTCGCCCAGCGGGAGTTCGCCGGCAGCGAGCGCTGCCGTTTGTTTTTCGATCGGCACCGATTCGCCGGTAAGCGCCGCCTCATCTATTTGTAGGTTGATCGCCTCTATCAAGCGCGTGTCAGCGGCGACTTTATCCCCCGCGCGCAGCAGGATAATGTCGCCGGGGACCAGTTCGCGCGCCGGAATATTCCGCTCTTCGCGGTCGCGCACCACCGCGGCGGTGGGCGCGGCCATTTTTCGTAGCGCCTCGATCGCCCGCTCCGCGCGATATTCCTGGACAAAGCCCAACAGCACGGCAAACAGCACGATCACAGCGATGGCGATAGCTTCGACGCTATGGCCAAGAAAAGCCGATAGACCGACCGCGACGAGTAAAATGATGACGAGGATATTCTGGACCTGCTCCCCAAGGATCTTCCAGGGAGAGATCGGCTTGGCGGCTTGCAGCTCGTTGGGGCCGATGCGCGCCAAACGCAACTTCGCCTCAGCTGCCGTTAGGCCGGCGGAACCATCGGTAGCCAGCTGTTCTAACAGAGCGGCCGTATCTAGTTGGTGCCAATTCTCCATTTGAAAGTTTTCTATAGACGCTTAGTTCGGCCGCGGCCACATGAGATGCGCCAAGCCGTTCGGCAGAAAAGTTCTCCCGCCTTGCCCATACCGATTGCATCGACACGACCACCCGAGAAAATCATATGCAATCCGTTTGATCGATTTCGCGTATAGTCCAACGCAAGAGATATGCCCAGGATCGGCGACGCTTACCCCTTTCCCCCTGGCATAATTTCCCGCTAGCGGCATTCGCGCAAATAACTGGAGTAGTCCAGGCGGCATTTTCGCGCCTATGAGAAAACAATGCCGCGCCAGATTCATCCATGCGAATTATTCAACCCAAGGTATGCCGGAGTCTTAGTATCGTTGAGCCGAAAAGGCGCAGTCTCTTGCTGACACAGCTCGGACCCGAGCACGCTGATTGTCGCCACAGTTTTATCTAGCAAATTAGGATTCAGCTGGCGCGGCAAATCTCATCGGTAACGGCGCGGAAATCTTTGCGCGGACTCTCGACAAAAAGGCGGAATTCGAAGCGGACCGAACTGCCGTGGTGCTCGCCGCGCGCGCCGGTTACGACGCTTTCGGATTGCCCGCCGTGCTGCAAGATATCGCTCATGTGGCAAAGGACGATAGCAGCGTCGCACTTCTGTTCAAAACTCACCCACTTCCCGATGAACGACTGGAGCAGTTGGACGAAGCCATCGGCAACCGGCTCGACGCGCTCAAAGGGGCGACCCTGGAAAAGCGTTTCTATCGCCTCCGGCCGTAGAACCATCCGCGTGCGGATCGGCTTTCGTTACCTGAATAAATTCAGACTTTCGCCGGTGGGTCTCTACAAGCGCACGCCGCAGTATTTGCAGTGTGCGGCATCGAGATCATGCCCCTCGCCGCCGCAGGCCGGGCATGCTCGCGTATTGATGCCCCGCCTAGACGCCTGAGACATTTCCACGGTCACGATACCCGTTGGCACAGCGAGTAAGCCGTAGCCAATGATCATCACGATAGATGCGAGCACTTTGCCAACCGGGGTTTGCGGCGATATGTCGCCATAACCCACGGTGGTCATGGTCACGATGGCCCAGTAGATGCTGGTTGGAATATCCGAGAAGCCATGTTCCTCCCCTTCGATGGTATACATCGCAGAGCCAATGATGACGACGACCGTCATCATGGCAAAGAGGAACACGCTGATCTTGCGCCGGCTCGCCAGTAGGGCGGTGCGTATGATGCTGGCTTCGCTCAGATACTCGGTGAGTTTGAAGATGCGGAAAATGCGCAGCAGCCGTAAAATCCGAATGCTCAACAAATACTGACTGCCCGGCACCAAGACGCTTACATAATTCGGAATAACCGCCAATATATCGACCAGCCCGAAGAAACTGGTCGCATAGGCCAACGGCCGTTGCACGCACCACAGTCGCAGAACATACTCGATCGTAAACAAAATCGTAAAATACCATTCCAGAGCGTGGAGTACATCGTTGTAGGATCCCCGAATATTGCTGACGCTCTCCAGCACGACGGTCGTCACGCTCAGGACCACGCTCCAGATCAGGGCAACGTCGAACGCCTTTCCGGCCGGCGTATCCGCCTCGAAGATGATTCGGTGCAGCGCGCTCCGCCAACGGGACCGCGGGCGCTTGGATATCTGGGAAACCATGCCAGGGAATCTAACCGATGAGAATTGCCAAGAGCAAGTCTAACGACGGGGAATACCGACAAACTTTTATGACCCGACTCTCTTTCATGATGCTTCAGAGGCCGCGAGGTGCGTTGCCGCCGTTTAGCTTGGCTCGGGTGAAATGATCGCTTAAAGCTCGTTTCTCTCGAGGTTGAATAACTTGAGTCGTGTTAGAAAGGAGCACGGCAAACATTGGATCGGTAAATCGCTGGCGCTGCTGACTGAAGGAACCGCGGGCCTAGGGATTCCTACGACAGCGGTATTGCTGGTCCGCTATTTTTCAGACCTCAATAATCTCATTGACTCCGAGTTAGGGTTTTTCGTAGGGTAGGGTCCGCAACGCGATACCCATGCCGCGAAACGACCAAATCACCCGCCAGTGGCACTTGCTGAGACTACTCGAAGGCTCCCAAGGCCGGAGTTTACAGAATCTCGTCGAGTCGGTACCGGACGATTACCCGAAAAATACTCGTACGGTGCGGCGCGATCTCGAAGCGTTGGAGGCCGTCGGCTTTCCGCTGATTGCCGAACGGCGCAGCGGACAGACGCGCTGGCGCTTGATGGAAGGTTTTCGCGATATCCCCGCGCTGGGCTTTTCCGCGACCGACCTGATGGCGTTGCTCTTGAGCCGCACTCTCTTCAAACCGCTGGAAGGCACGGAGATCGCTGAGTCGCTCGATTCGGCGCTGAGTAAGGCCTCGGCAGCACTGCCGCCCCAAGGCCATGCCTATGTCCGAGCGATGGAGCAGCTGTTCACCGTCGGTCTCGGGCCGCATAAAACTTATCGCGAACACAGGCAAACCATCGATCTGATTTCCCAAGCCATCGACAAACGGCGCACCGTGCAGATGCGCTACTACTCGGCGTCGCGCGATGGCACGGCCAGGCGCGAAGTCGATCCATATCATCTGTGGTTCGCCAGCGGCGGGCTCTATGTGATCGCCTACTGTCATTTACGAAAAGATGTGCGCCTGTTCGCGGTTGAGCGTATCCGCACGATCTCGCTCACCGACCATCCCTACCAGCTGCCGCTTGGTTTTAACGTCCAAGAATATGTGCAGGACGCCCTCAACG
>JBGTCC010000250.1:0-11429 GCA_041749055.1 Thermodesulfobacteriota bacterium
GTGCCGCCGAGCATCGCCGTGGCGATGGCACTGGTGGCGACACGGACCAGCAGCACGTGATCCAAGCCGACGCGGTTGTAGCTATTCTCCAACGCCAAGATGCCCTGAATCTCATGGGCCTTGATCATCGCCTGCAAGACATCGGCAACCGTGAAAGCCTTCTGCTTGGCGCGGGTGAGATAATCGGCAAGGGCGAGGATGCCGCCCAAATTATCCGACGGATGGCCCCACTCGGCGGCGAGCCAGGTATCGTTGTAGTCGAGCCAGCGAATCATCGCGCCGATGTTAAACGCCGCGTGTACGGGCTCCAACTGCCAATCGGTGCCCGGCACCCGGGCGCCGTTGGTCAACAGCGCGCCGGGGACCATGGGGCCGAGATGCTTGGCGCATTCGGGAAAACGCAGCGCCAAGAGGCCGCAGCCCAGGGTGTCGATTAAATTATAACGCGCCGTGTCAATGGCTTCGCGGCTAGTCGCGACGTAACCCGCCGCGTAGCCGGCAAGCTCAGTTAATATCTTGTCGGGCTCGGGACGCTGGTTTGAAACTGATTCGTTCATTGTTCCACCCGAAGAGCTCAAGGGTTCAAGGTTCAAGCGTTCAATCGGATCGAGAGCGATTGAACTTTTGAACCCTTGAACCTTGAACGGCAGTTATCTTTTGTCGACCGGCACGAAGGGCCGTGGCTCGGAACCGTTGTAGTCGGCGTTGGGGCGGATCAAGCGATTGTCGGCGCGCTGCTCGATGATATGCGCCGCCCAGCCGGTAATGCGCGAGATGACAAACAGCGGCGTGAACATTACCGTCGGAATGCCACAGTAGTGGTAGGCGCTGGCGCTGTAGAAATCCAGGTTGGGAAACATTTTCTTTTCGCGCCGCATGACTGCTTCGATGCGCTCGGAGATCTCGTAAATTTTGCTGTCGCCCTTGGCCTCGCCGAGTTGTTTCGACCATGCCTTGATGACGTTGGAACGCGGGTCGGAAATTTTATAGACGCGGTGGCCGAAGCCCATGACCAACTTTTTCGCCGCCATCATTTGCAGCAAACCTTTTTCGGCTTCGTCCGGCGTGGAAAACTGCTCGATCAGCTCCATGGCCGCTTCGTTGGCGCCGCCGTGCAGCGGGCCGCGCAGGGCACCGATGGCGCCGGTGACGGCGGAATAGAAGTCGGGCAGCGTGGCGGTGATGATCCGCGCGGTAAACGTCGACGCGTTGTACTCATGCTCGGCGTAGAGAATCAGCGAAGCATCGATGGCGCGGCGGTGCAGATCGCTGGGCTTTTTGCCGTGCAGCAGATTGAGAAAGTGGCCGGCGGTATCGTCGTCGTCGGTCTCGGTGTGAATGCGCGTGCCGCTGGTGACGAAGTGGTGCCAGTAGAGCACCATGCCGCTGAAGCAGGCGGTGAGCCGGTTGGCGACGGCGATCTGCGTGCGACCCGGCCCTTCCGGTTCCAAGGTTCCCAGCATCGAACAGCCGGTGCGCATGACATCCATCGGATGGGCGCTGGCGGGGATTTGTTCCAAAACGGTTTTCAAGGTCGCCGGCAGGCCGCGCAGATTGCGCAGGCGCGCTTTATATACGTCCAGTTCGTCCGCCGTGGGCAGCTGGCCATAGATCAATAAGTAAGCGACATCTTCGAATGTCGAATGGGCGGCCAAGTCTTCGATGGAATAACCGCGGTAGGTTAGACCGACGCCCTGTTTGCCGACTGTCGAGATCGCGGTGCTGCCGGCAATGACGCCTTCGAGACCGCCAGTTTTTTTCTCTGCCATTATTTAATCCTCCAGTTTGACAATGCTACGAATTCGCTAACCAAATCAAGCGGGCGCAGTGAACTTATCCGGCCTTGAACCTTGAACTTTTGAACCCTTGAACGAAAATGGTTGTTCAAGGATCACGCGTTCAAGAGGCAGCTGCTTTCATTCAACCTCTTGACAGTTCGCCGGTTGATTGGATACCGCTGGTGTAATCAATTTTCTAAGGAGCTAATGCAATCGATGGCTTTACCGCAAACATTTAAAGCAATGGTGGTTTCCGAAACAGCTGAGAAAACCTTTGTCCGCGAGATTAAACAAAGAGCGCTCGGCGATCTGCCGGCCGGCGAGTTGATAATAGAAGTGAAGTACTCGTCGTTAAATTACAAAGACGCCCTGTCGGCGAGCGGCAACAAGGGCGTGACGCGCAAGTATCCGCATACCCCAGGCATCGACGCGGCGGGTGACGTCGCCACCTCGACGACGGGAATGTTTGCGGCCGGCGATCAGGTGACGGTGACGGGATTCGATTTTGGCATGAATACTTCGGGCGGCTTCGGCCAGTATATCAGCGTACCGGCGCTGTGGGCGGCCAAGGTGCCGCAGCCGTTGTCGCTGCGCGACAGCATGGGTTATGGCACGGCGGGTCTGACGGCGGCGCTGTGCATGATTCGGCTGATGGCCAGCGGTTTGACCAAAGAGTCGGGAGAAGTATTGGTCACCGGCGCCACCGGCGGTGTCGGTTGCATCGCCGTGGCGATCCTCGCCAAGCTTGGCTTCAACGTCGTCGCCGCGACCGGGAAAGCAGAGGAGAAGGAGTTTCTCACCCAGTTGGGCGCCAAGACGATCATCACGCGCGAGGAAGCCAACGATACCTCCGGGCGGCCGCTGCAAAAAGGCCGCTGGGCCGGTGTCGTCGACACGGTGGGCGGCAACATTCTCGCCACCGCGCTCAAGACGGCGAAATACGGCGGCCTGGTGGCGGCCTGCGGCAACGCCATGTCGGCGGATCTCAACGTCAACGTTTTTCCATTTATTCTCCGCGGTGTGAGTTTGCTCGGCGTCGACTCGGTGGAGATCCCCATGCGCGCGCGCCAGATGGCCTGGAACAAACTTGCCGGCGAGTGGAGCGTCGATCTGTCGAGCATTGTAAAGGAAGTTTCGCTCGAAGGGCTAGATGGCGAGATCGAGAGGATTCTCAAAGGCGGCGTGCGTGGTAGAGTTGTGGTGGATTTGAGCAGATAGGGATTCGGAGGGTTGGCCGCAAAGAACGCAAACGGCGCAAAATCAGAATTGTCTCGTAGGGGCGCCGCATGCTGCGCCCCTGCGTTTTGCAGAAAGGTAAGCACTTGGCAGATTCTATCAATCCAGAATCCGCGCTCGGCCATCTTCGGGTGATCGAGCTGGGCGATATTCCGGCGGCGTATGCAACTCGGCAGCTGGCCGATCTAGGCGCTGACGTGATCAAGGTCGAGCCAACCGGCGGCGATCCTAATCGGCTGTTGCCGCCGTTCGCCGGCAATATCGAAGATCCTGAACGCAGCTTGACGTTTATCAACGCCAACGCCAACAAGCGCAGTATTATGCTCGATCTCGTTCGTGACGCCGATCGCGACGTATTCGCCAAGCTGCTGGCGTCGGCGGATCTTTTGGTCGAAGCCACGCCGCTCGGATACTTGGAAAAGTTCGGCTTCACCGACGATTCGTTGCGCGCGCGCTTCCCCCACTTGGCAATCGTCTCGATCACGCCGTTTGGCCGCACTGGACCGTACCGTCATTACAAAGGCAGCGATGCCATCGCCAACGCCACCGGCGGGTTTCTCTACGGCCAGGGCGATAATACCAAGGGACAATGCACGGCGCCGAGCCATCTGGCCTATCAGATGGCCGGGACCATGGCGGCGCTGTTGGGACTCCCCGCCGTGCGGCACGCGCGGGTTACCGGAGCGGGGCAGCGCATCGACATGTCGCTGCAAGAAGCGTTGACCTTTTGCAACAGCGGCAGTGTGGCACGCTATTCGCGCGAGAACCGCCTGGAGCGGCGTCCCGGCGCCAAGGCTTACGGCGGCGCCGGCACCAACATCTATCGCTGTAAGGACGGCGGCTACGTCCACTTCACCACCAACATGCCGCATATGTGGAAGGAGTTCGCGCAGAATTGGATGACCAGTAAAGCGCTCGCCGGACCGGAGTGGGAGAACCCGCGCTATCGCGACCAGCACTCCGATGAAGTGGCGCAGGCGTTCGCCGAGTTTATCGGCCAGTTTGGCGCCGATGAGTTTGCCAACCAGGCCCAGGCACATCATCTCGCGGGCGCACCGCTCAACACCATCGGCCAATTCGTTAACTGCGAACAGAACATGGTCCGCCAGTGGATGCAGGAACTCGATCATCCGGTGATCGGCAAATATAAAGCACCGGGCGCGCCCATGCGTCTGTCGCTGACACCGATGCGCGTGCGCCGGCCGGCACCGATGCTCGATCAGCATCGAAACGAGATTTTACTTGAGCTTGAGAGGGTACCTGTCAACATCTTGAAAATACAGCAAGAAAAAGCCCGCGAGCCGATGCTCATGGGCTTACGTATGGCTGATCTGACGCAGCAATATGCCGGACCTTTGGGTACCGAATTGCTGGCGTACTACGGCATGGAAGTGCTCAAGATCGAGACCGGCACGATTCCCAGCAAGGAGCGTGAAGCGGCGGTGCACGCCTGCATGAACCGGGCGAAACTCGGCGTGACGCTTAACTTGCGCAACGCCGCGGGCAAGGAACTATTTAAACAGCTGGTCGCGAAATCAAATGTCGTCGTCGATAACTTCAGTTCCGGCGTCCTCGAGCGCTTAGGTTTTCCCTACGAAGTGTTGCAGCAAATCAATCCGGGTATCGTTCAAGCCGTCATGCCGGGTTGGGGATTAACCGGGCCGCTCAAGACTTGGGTCGCCTGGGGTTGGCAGCTCTTGGCCTACACCGGCATCATGCGCTTATGGGGCTATCCCGACTCGCCGATGGAGACGCGCTGCAAGATCGCCTGGCCCGACCGTGTCGGCTCGGTGACCATGGCGCTCGGTGTTCTTGCTGCGCTGGAATACCAAGCGCGCACCGGCAAAGGACAGTTCATCGAGGCCGGCATGCTCGAAGCCCAGGGCGCGATGATGGGACCGGCGATTCTCGACTACACGGTCAATGGCAACGAATGGGACGCCATGGGTTACGCGGAAATCCTCGGCGCACCCTACGCGCCTTACGGCGTTTATCCCTGCGCCGGCGACGACAACTGGATCGTCATTGCCTGCGCGAGCGACGAAGAGTGGCACAGCATGGTGCGTCTGATCGGCAAGACTTCTTGGGCCGCCGACGCGAAATTCACCACGAAACCTGGTCGCAAAGAGCAGCGCAATGAGCTTGATCGAAAACTTTCAGAATGGACTGGTAAGTATACGGCAAAGCAGGTTTTTCGCTTGCTACAGGAATCCGGCGTGGCTGCCGGTATCCCATCCTCCGGCGAAGACTTGTTTCACGACATTCACCTGCGCGCGCGCGGACACATCGTCGAGACTGAGGCGCAACCCTGGGGCAAGATTACGCATCATGGCTTGCCCGGTATTCCTTCGCTTGCGAAAGCCGATGCGGCGCGGCCGGCGCCGTGGATCGGCGTCAACAACGGTGAAGTGTTTGGCGACATACTGGGGTTGAGTGCGGCGAGGATCGAGGAGCTAAAGAAGGCAGAGGCAATCAAGTAGTCTCCCTACTAAGCTCCGCCGCAGGCGGTCGGTAACGGGTCGCGCCCGGCTTGTGCAGTTAACGCGGCCGAGTTATCGCTGTAGTGGCTCGGTAACCGTGAGGTAGAGAGCCAAGATGATGCAGCCAAGAGCAAATACGATGAGCGTCGGTATGATTTGTTTAGCCCCGTCGAACTGGCCGTACTGGCAGAACAGTATTGAGCCAATGGCCATGCTCAGCAACAGCCAATGCGACGCCAGGGCCAAGAGAAATTCGCCCAGATTCTCCATGGAGACTGATTTAATCGCCGCTGTCGTTAGAGTCAAGATGCTTTGGTGTCAATCCACGCGCACAACGTAACCTCATCGAGCCGCGCGGCAGCACGAGTTCGGCATCCAGGCGTGTTTTTCATAGAGCCGCGCATCCTCGGCGATCCAGGGAATCCACTGCGACGCTGAGAGCGAAGTGACCTCCCAGCGAAATTATTTGAGCGACTTGTCTTGGGCGCTAGCGCGAGAAGATGACAGAAGTGAGATTCCAAGGCTCAAGCACAAAAGCTTGCCCATCTGTAAGCACTTTATAGATGATTCCCGCGCCTTACGCCTCGCTCCTTCACGCCTTACGTGTCTTAGATCTTGTACAGCCGCGCGGCATTGTCGCACATCAATTTGCGCAATTGGCTCTCGGATAAATTTTTGCGCCCGGTCACGGATGCCACGGTGTGGGGAAACTTGCTGTCGCCGTGATTGTAGTCCGACGCGAACACCAGGCGGTCCTCGCCGATATAGTCCATGACGAAATTCAACGTCTGTTCGTCCGGCTCGAAGGAATAATAAACCTGTTCGCTCTTCATGTACTCGCTCGGCGGTTTTTTCATCAGCGGCACCGCCGGCGACATATATTCATAATGCTCGTCCAAGCGCTCCATCCAGTAGGGCACCCAGCCGGCGCCGGCTTCGAGGAACGCGACTTTGAGCTTCGGATAGCGTTCGAGAATGCCGCCGCCGACGATGCACATGACGCCGATCATTTGCTCGAAGGCGTGGGTGGTGGCGTGGACGAAATAGGGATTGTCGAAGCGCTCGGCGGCAGCCGCCGGCCGGCCCGAACCGACATGGACGCAGACCGGCACGCCGAACTCCTCGGCTTTGGCGTAGAACGGATAGAGGTCGGGATGATCGAGGTTGCGCCCGGCGGAGTGGCCGGCGACGGCAACCGCGACAAAGCCCAGTTGCTTCACGCACCGTTCGAGTTCTTTGGCCGCTTCTTTCGGTTCCTGTTGCGCGACCAAAGCGACGCCCTTCAAGCGTTTAGGATCGGTCTTGGAATACTCAGCGAGCCATGTGTTGTAGCCGTGGGCGATGGCGCAGGCGAGGTCATGATCTTCGAGAAACGGCAGGCTTAAAAATACCGTCGTGCCGAAGTTGACCGCGGTGTCGATGCCTTCCATGTCCATGTCTTTGATGCGCTGCAGCGGATCCCACATGCCCGTGGTGGCGCGCGGTTTGCGCGTGATCGGCGCGGTGCCGATGCCGCAGCCCTTGCCGCTCGGCTTGGCCCAGATCTTACCTTCGAGCAATAAATGCGTCCGGCCATCGGCGCACTGCACCATGCTCGGCGCATGTTTGCGATACGGCGGGTCGAGAAGCTCCTGCCAGTTGGCATCGCGCTCCTGGACATGGCCGTCGGCGTCGATGATCCGTAGGTTGTTAATCACAATTACCTCCCATAGTAGAAAAGCTGGAGTGAGGGAGTACTGGAGTATTGGGTTGGTTCGGAACCCATTACTCCACCACTCCAATACTCCATCACTTCATTCTGTCGGTTTATTTCCGCGTGATCGAGTGCAGCAGCTTATCCCAACGGAGCAGATCCTTTTCATATTGATCCGTTGTCAGGCCATGCTCGGGGCGCCATTTCTTGAAGCCGTGATCTTTCGCGCCACTGCCGTAATAGTGTTTTTCCAAGACGCCTTGACCGTCCGGGCTCAAAAGAAAATCTGCCATCAGTAACGCCGCGTGCGGATGGGGCGGATTGGCGGCGACGGCGGCGCTGCCGACGTTGGTCGGGACCAGATCCATGGGCACCCATTCCACCGGCGCGCCTTTCGCCGCGGCGCTCAGCGTGTGAGTTTGAAAGATCGCCGGTGACGCGGCGATTTCACCGGAGACAATGGTGTTTACCAGGGCGGGAGCGTCGATGGAAAAGAGTTTTATCTCCTGGGCCTTGAGTTTGCGAACAAACTCTTCGCCTTTGGTTTTGATCATGGCGCCAATGATCTTGTCGCTAGTCTGGCCGATGCTGATGCCCAATTTCCCCTTGAGCTGCGGGTGGAACAGCCCGTCGAAATTTTTCGGCACCGCGTCCTTGGTCACGAGCGTCTTGTTGTAGGTGAAGCCGATGTACGATTCGCGCGCGAGCGCCCAATAAACGAGGTTCTTATCGGCGCGTTCCTTGCCGTCTTCCGGGTAGCGGTCGAGCTGCGGCGAGTCGTAGGGGCGGAGCATTTTGCCGTCGCGCAGAAAGATCAGGCTGCCCTCGGTGGTCTCGATGGTGTCGGCGATGTTGCGCCGCGCTTTGCTTTCCTCTTCCAAGCGCACGACCAAATCCGCGCCCTGAGCGCGATAGGCCTCAACTTTGACGCCGACATATTTAGTTTCGAAGGCTTTGACCAATTCCTTGTACGAATCGCCGGCGAGGGAAGTGTACCAGACGATCTTGCCTTCGCTCTTGGCGCCGGCGTAAAGCAGCTGTTCGCGGTCGGCGCCGCGGTAGGTCACCAATTCCGCGATGGTCGACGGCTTGCGCGCCTGCGCCCAGGCGCCGGAAGGAAGAAGTAAGAGAGCCAAGAGGATGAAGTTTACAATTTGCATGGTTCGAGTCTCCTTATCGCTGAAAATGTGCCGACGCCGCTACTTGGATTGTGCTTAATTCTTACCGCCCCAAAAAATCTCCCGATAGGTTTTGTTGTATTCCTCAAAGGTATCCGACAACGTCCAGTCCGCTGGGAATAAATTGAGTCCGCGCAGATACTCCGGCTGAAAACTCGGCAGCGCCGGCGGTTTGTCCATGGCGAGCACAGCCTTCTGTCCTTCATCGCTCGCCAGGTAATTCATGAACAGCCGCGCCGCGGCGGGGTGCTTCGCTTCGCGGGTGATCGACGCGGTGACTAGCACCGTGACATAGGGCTCGGCGCGCACCCATTCCACCGGCGCGCCTTTGCGCTTCAACTCCTCGGTTCTGGCGATATCGCTGTAAACGATGATGGGAAATTCGCCGGCGGTCAGCAGCACCGCCTGTTTGCTGTGGCCGTTGACCATGATCAGATCTTGGCGCGCCAGCTTCTTGAAATAGTCGATGGCTTTCTGCTGGCCGAGGAACTGCGTGTGCGCTTGAGTCACCAGATACTCTTCCCGTTCGAGGGATATCTGCCCTTTCCATTTGGGCTGCAACAAATCATCGAAGGATTTCGGCGCGTTGGCCTTGGAAACCAGGAATGTGTTGTACGTGATCGCATAGGGCACCAGGTAAAAACCATACCAGTAGCCCTGCTGGTCGGCGAAGCCCGCCGGGAAATTTTTGGCGGTCGGCGGCAGGTATGGGGTGATGATGTTTCTCTTCATGAAGATGCGCTGGGTGTAGTTGTTGATCAGGATCGCGTCGGCGCTCAACTGGCGGGCGGAAACTTCTTGCAAAATTTTTGTCGTTAAAGCTTCGCCCGTAGTGCGGGAGTACATCGGCTTGATGAACGGATAGCGCCGCTTGAAGGGCTCGATGAATTTGTCGAACTGGCCGGCCAGCGCGGTACCGTAGACGACGAGCTCGCGCTCGCTTTGTGCTTTGGCGACAAGGTCGTCCTGGGCACCGGCATTGGAAACGATCCAGCCCCAGGCAAGACTGGATAGGACCATGACAACCCGAAAGCAGGATTTCATATCGCCTCGCTTTCCTGTACTCGCAGTGAGCGACGCCGAACGTCAAGCTAGTCTCCGGCTAATTTCTTGCCTCGCAGCTCGGCGAGCTTCGCCGTTGGCGTCACGTACTCGTAATCGGTCTCGACTTCGATCAACGCCGAGCGATTGGCCGCCAGCGCTTTCTTGAATGCCGGCAAAAACTCCTGGTCGCGCGTGACCTTCAGTCCGAGGGCGCCATAGGATTCACCCATGAGGGCGAAGTCGGGATTCTCCAGGGCGACGCCATGTTGGCGGCCGGGATACTGCGCTTCCTGATGCATGCGGATCGAGTTGTAGCCTTGGTTGTTGTAGACGATGGCGATGATCGGCGCGTTATATTGCTTGGCTGTCGCCATCTCTTGGCCGGTCATGAGAAAACCGCCGTCGCCGATGTGAGCGATGACCGTGCGCTGGGGGTAGGCCAGCTTCGCCGCCACGGCCGAGGGCACGCCTGGACCCATGCAGCCAAGGGTAGGGGAGATGTAAGAGTTGGGATGATCGAATTCTAAATAACGTTGCTGCCATTGGCCGAAGCTGCCGGCATCGGTGGTCGTGATCGCGTCGGCGGGCATGGCGGCTTTCAAATCCATCATCACCCGCTCCATGGAGACTTTTGGTGTCGGGCGCTCTTTGGGAGTGCAGAAATCTTTTTGCGCGGCGTGATGCTCGGCGATCCACGACGCGCGGCTCTCGTTGGGCCGCGGCGCGGGGTGCTTCAATGCAGCCAGCAGCAGCTGTTTGGCATCGGCGACAATGCCCACTTCAGGGCGTGAGTTCTGGCCGATGTTTTCTTCATCGGCGTCGATGTGCACGAACGGCTTGCCTGGCTGCGGAAAGGTAAAACCGGCGGTGTTCTGCTGGCTTAGCCTGCTGCCCAGCACGATCAACAGGTCACTTTCTTCGTAGGCTAGGTTTTGCGCATGCTTGTTCGACGTCAACATATTGCCGGCGTAGTTCGGATGATTGTTGGGGAAGGCGTCTTGCCGTTTGTAGGTGGTCAGCACCGGCAGTTGAAATTTTTCGGCGAATGCGATCGCCTCCTTCCAAGCGTTCGAGTACTGGGTTCCCGAGCCGATCAACAGCACCGGTTTGCGCGCCGTGTTGATGCGCCCGACGAGATTTTCCACGGCCGCCGGATCGGCATTGGGCGTGAGCGGCGGAATCGGCGCGCTCATGACGATATCGGCATCGGTTTCGGTGACGTCGCGCGGCAAGGCGACGACCACGGGACCGGGCCGGCCGATGCGCGCGATATGAAAGGCGCGGCTCATGATGCGCGGGATCTGTTTGGGATCGTTGATCTCGATGACCCATTTGGCGATGCTGCCGAAAAATCGGCCGTAGTCGAGCTCCTGGCCGGCTTCACGTCCGCGCGCGTTGCGGCTGACCTGGCCGACCAACAGCACCATCGGCGCCGAATCGTATTTCGCGCTATGGACGGCGATGCTCGCGTTAGTCGCACCGGGACCGCGAGTGACAATGCAGACGCCGGGCGTGCGCGTGGCTTTGGCATAGCCCTCGGCCATGAACGCCGCGCAGCCTTCCTGGCGGTTGGTGATCAGTTTGATCTCCGGGTGATTCACCAGCCCATCGACGACGGCGATGTAACTTTCGCCCGGCACGCTAAAAATATGTTTAACGCCTTCGTTGCGCAGGCATTGAGCTACCGCATGGCCGCCAAGCATGATGTGTTCTCCTATTCCTGTTCTTATGGATTGTCTGCCGCGTTGAATTTATTTGTTTACCACGAAGGCACGCAGGACACGAAGGTGTCAAAAAACTTAAATTCCGAACTTCGTGCTCTTCGTGTCCTCCTTCGAAAATACATGTGAGTGGATGATATGCACAACGAAGAGCCTCGGGGGCTCCGTCATACCCGCGAAAGCGGGTATCGTGCGCCCGTGAGGGCGCCATATCAGCACGGTGAAAGTCCGTGTCGGAGAAAGCCACAACTCCGTAGCCGAAGGTAACTGCGTCGCCGCGAGGCGGGGTGGAGAGCAAC
>JBGTCC010000251.1:0-2699 GCA_041749055.1 Thermodesulfobacteriota bacterium
GCGCCGGGCTGGCCCGACGCCACCGGGGCGTCGAGCACATGGGCGCCTTTGGCGCGAAATAGCGGTTCGAGGTCGCGCAGCAGCGACGGTGGGCTAGTCGAGATGTCGATGTAGATCGCCCCCGGATTTAATCCTTGGAGAATTTCTCTGGCTACCTTCTCGACGTCCTTGGGCATGGGCAGCGCTGTCACGATAACGTCGCTGCCACCGGCAAGCTCGGCAATGGAGTCGGCGACCGTTGCGCCGCGCTGACCAAAGGGTCGCGTGGCCTGTGCGCGCAGATCGTACACGATCATCGGAAAACCGGCGCGCTGAATATGTCCCGCAACCGGTCCGCCCATGTTGCCCAAGCCGATGAAGCCGACGGTTTGCATGTTCACCTCTTTTGTTCTGCTTATCGCAGATGAAAGATTCAGGTGTCAATGCCGCGCTGCCGCAGTTTCGAGGTGTGCCTTTCGGCTTGGTGGTCGGGATGATTTTTGCTAAGAGTAGGCCTTCAGGGATAGGAGAGTGACTATGGGCCATATGATGAACGGCAAATGGGTAGACGACGACCGGACAAGCGCAGACGTGCGCGGCGCCTTTGTGCGCGCGGACTCGCAGTTTCGCAGCTGGGTGACGCCCGATGGCAGCGCCGGTTCTTCCGGCAGTGCCGGATTCAAAGCGGAGCCTGGACGTTATCATCTTTTCGTGTCGTACAACTGCCCCTGGGCGCATCGATCGATCATCTTTCGTAAGTTGAAGCAGTTGGAAGGCGTGGTTTCGATGTCTCTGGCCGACAAACCCAAGACCGCGGGTTGGGCGTATTCGGAACCTATCGACGATTTTCAACCCGAAGCTGACGGCGTGTTTCGCCTGCATCAAGTTTACGCCGAGGCGGATGCCGACTACACCGGCAAAGTGACCGTGCCGACCCTCTGGGACCGCGAGCGGCGCACCATCGTCAACAATGAGTCGTCGGAAATCATCCGCATGTTCAACGCCGGTTTTCGCAATCACACGAATGCCAGCTACGATTTTTATCCGCAAACGCTGCACGGTGAGATCGATCGGATCAATGATCTCGTCTACAGCCATTTCAACAATGGCGTGTACCGCGCCGGCTTCGCGCGCAGCCAGGAAGCCTACGACGAAGCGGTGAAGCGAGTGTTTGTCTGCTTGGATCAGATGGAAAAGTGGCTCGGCGAGCGGCGTTATCTAGCCGGCGAGCGGATTACCGAAGCCGACTGGCGCGCATTTCCGACGCTGCTGCGCTTCGATCCCGTCTATCACGGCCACTTCAAGTGCAATTGGCAACGGGTCCAAGATTATTCTAATTTGGTAAATTATCTGCGCGAGTTGTACCAGTGGCCGGGGATCAGGGAGACTTTTGACTTAGAGAAAACCAAGGCGGGCTACTACAGCCAGCGTAACGTCAACCCGACCGGTATCGTGCCCATCGGGCCGGACATGAGCCATCTGGATGCGCCGCATGATCGCGGGCGGCTGCCGGCCGAGAATTAGGATCGTGGCCGCAAAGAACGCAAAGGGCGCAAAGTTAGATTTCTCGCTACGCTCGAAATGACAATCCGGTAATCCACAACGACTGTAGATAATCCGCATTGGGCAGCGAGTTAGTGAAAATATTTTTTGCGAATTTTGCGTTCTTTGCGGCCAATTCCGTTTGGCTCTTCCGTCGCGGCGATTTAGATTCGTTTCACGCTCTGCGGCCCGACTTTCTCGATGTTGACGCGGACCAGCACGCGTTTTTCGTCGGTCATTTGTTGCTTGTAGTCTTCCCAGTTTTTGTGTTCGCCGCGCACGGTTCTGTACCAATAGATTAGCCCATCCATCGCTTGCGGTAGGTCGATGACCTCCGCGGTGCCGTGGACCTGGACGAATTTCGAGCCGCTGTATTGTTCGCCGAAGATGAGCATCGAGACTTTTGGATCGCGGCGCAGATGTTTGACCTTATAGGTCGTGCCGCGGGAGGTCAGGAGGACTCGTCCGTCGGCGTCGATGCCGGGTGTTACCAGGGTCATCTGCGGCCAGCCGTCTTTTTGCCGGACGGCGATGCAGGCGCGGTGATTGTCTTTGATAAATTTTTGGGCGTCGGCGATATCCATTTGCTCCTCCGTTGGGATTTTATCCGTGACCGTTGGCGCCTTCGAGCCGCCCGTCGATCCATAGCTTGGCTAATTCCAGGGCGTAGTTGTCGGCTAGTTCTTGAGTATCGAAGGTCGCTTGGCGCCGGCCGAATATGGGGATGCGTTTTTCAACTTTATTTTCCCAAAATACGATCATGGCACGGGCGATCCATTCGCCGCGGCGAATTTCTTCGGCGACAAGCTCGACGCGATGGTCAAGGTATGTTTGCTATTCCATAGAATTTAAATGCTAACCTTCCCGCCATTCAATTTAATTCCCAATGCTGCGAGCGCTTCGACCACCGGAATCTCAGCGCCGAGCGCCTTGCCGACTTCGGCGGCAAGCGGCAGATCTTTGTCGTAAAGATTGGTGCCGGGATTGAAGCTCATCTCATTGCCGTCGAGTTGGTAGCGGGTCTCCCAGCGTTCGAGGATATGCGCCGAGCGGGTTTTCTGCATGAGATCGAGGGCGGCTTTGTAGCCGATGCCGCCGGCCTTGGCGATCTGCAGCGCTTCGTAAACCACCAAAGCTTCCGACGCCGTGACCATGTTTTTGAAAAGTTTGGTGACGTT
>JBGTCC010000252.1:0-7225 GCA_041749055.1 Thermodesulfobacteriota bacterium
ATCGATTTCGATGATCTCGCAGGGGATCCCTAAGTGTGTGAGCAGCAGGCGGACTTTGTAGGAGTTGCCTGAGTACGCGACGTTGTATAACTTCATAAAATACTTCTGTTCAAGGGTTCAAGGTTCAAGGGTTCAAGGTCGGAGACTCGCTGCCACAAAATGACTCCACTCTGTTGTTGCCCGATTGAACCTTGAACTTTTGAACCTTTGAACGGTTTAAGCTCCGCTTAAACCTGGCTTTCCAGTATTTCCAGTCCGTCATATCGATCCATCAAATACAGCTTGCCGTCCTTGTCGTGAAAAACATCGTTGCTCATGACCGCGCTCTGGCCTTTGCCGGGATTGGGCACGTAGTAGCCGACTTCCTTGGGTTGATATGGATTCGAGAAGTCCACGGCGCGCAGGCCGCCGGCGAACCAGGTGACGTAGAGCGTGTTGCCGTAGACTTGCTCGGCGGGCTGGTGCGCGCCGAATCGGCTCAGATGCGTCGACTTGCCTTCGAAGGGGACGATGAACGTGGCCACTGGCAACGGCAGATCTTCCTTCGTGATATCGACGACCCAGAGAAATGCGTTGTGGGTTTCGTTCAATTTTTCGCCGACCTCTTCATCGGTGACGATGAGCCAGTCGCGTTCCATGATTTTATTCAACAGTGGCAGGGTCGTGTGCGTCGGGCAAGGATAGGGCGGGCTCCAGTCGAGCATGCTGACGGTTCGCGGCTTGCTGAGATTGGAAATGTCGACGATGGCGAAGCCGCCATGCCAGTAGCTGATGTAAAGCCGGTCGCCACGGCGGATCGGATGATGGCAGCGGGTGTCGGCGCCTTTGAAATTCGGCGTCTCGCCGCCGGCGACCCATTGTCCGGGCATCCACCAGCGCATGGCCTCTTCCGGCTTTTCGGGATTCTTCATGTCGAGCATCATCGCGATATTACCTTGATAGCCGTCCACCGTCGGCGAGATGTAGGCGTAGCGGCCGTCGTAGGTGAAACGGTGCACGCCCTTGCCCGGGGTTTTATACATGGCAATCTCACGCGGCTTCAACTTATTCGATATGTCGAATACTTTGAGTCCCGATTGCAGCTGTTCTTTGGCTTTGAAGCGTTCGTAGTTGACCAGCATGATGTCGCCGCTGACGCGCACTTTATGCGAGTGCAGCCCCTCGGCAATTTCGATATGCGACACGACCTTGGGATTCTTGGGATCTCTGACGTCGATGATCGTGGTGCCATGCGGCGGGTCCATGTGGCCGACATAGGCGTAGCCGTTTTCGACCACTACCGAGCCGCCGCCGGGTAGATCCATGCGGCCGATCTGTTTGATGTTCTTGCTGATGCCCACTGGGGCGGTGATGTTGGTTGCCATGGGTGACTCCTTCTTTCTTATACGGGAAAATTCTGTCTCACCACGAAGGCACGAAGGACACGAAGGCCGGAAAGTGATGTTTCCGAGACCTTCGGGCTCTTCGTGTCCTTCGGAGTGAAAAATCTAAATCGCACTACTATGCAGCCTTCTCTATCATCGCGATCGCTTGTGCCGTGGTGCGCACGCGCGACATGCGCGGGAACACCAGCTCCATCAGCGTGTCATGGGCGCGTTGATCGTGAGAGGTGCCGCAGGCGTCGCTGGCGACGATGGTGTTATAGTCCAAGTCGCGGGCGGAATACAGAGTGGAGGTGACGCCGACATCGGTGGAGCCGCCGGAAATGATCAGCGTGTCGATGCCACGGCTGCGCAGGGCGAGATCGAGGTAGGTCTGGTGAAAGGCGCTCCAGCGGTACTTGACGATGTAGTAATCGTCCGGCAGCGGCCCCAAGTCGGCGAGCACATCGGAGCTTTTGTCGCCGGCGATGACATGCATTTTGGTTTTGGTAACTTCGCCGTTGGGCCAAGGCGTGAGCGAGTTGTTGGTGTCGGTGAGGATCAGCGCGGTGGTGGCGTTGTCCGGCCGGTGGTTGCCCTTGGCGAAGAATACCGGCAGACCGGCGGCACGGCCGGCTTTGCTGAGCTTGACCGCATTCTGTATCCACGGCTTCAACACACGCGGTTGACCGGGCGCCGGCTCGGCAACATAGCCGTTGAGAATATCGAAAAACAGCAAGGCGGTCTTTTTGAGATTGAAATCGCTGACGTTCATTTCTCCTCCTGTCGTAACAAATAATTTTGGTTCTCCGCAACCGCGAGGCGTTTCCTCCGCGGCAACTCCCGAGTTGAATTCCTTTTCACCACGAAGGGCGCGAAGGTTTCGGAAAATTAATTTCCGACCTTCGCGCTCTTGGTTTCCTTCGTGGTGAACACGATCTTTCTTTCTTCGCTCGCAGTTTCACTGCGCTGTGGCGAACCTATTTGATCTTGATCCCCTGCTTTTCTTTTTCCTCGACTACTTTCCAACCGTGGTTGGCGTACCATTCGATCTGACGGAACATGCCGGTCAGGATGCGCACGTCCTTTTCCTCCAGACCGGCGCGGCCGAAGAGGCGCCGGAAGGCGAGCAGCATATGGTCGGGATTCTCCGAGTCCAGGAAGCCGATCTTGAGCAGCGAGTTGCGCATGATGTCGAAGAGCCGCTCGATGTTCTCGGCCTCGGCGCGTTGAATTGTATCCTCCGCTGCCGTCTCCAGTGCGGCGATGTAGAACTCGTATAAACAAACCACCGCGGCCTGGGCGACGTTGAGCGAGCGGTAATCGGGATGAGACGGGATCTCGATCAAGAGCTGGCAGTGCTCGAGATCTTTGTTGCTGAGGCCATGATCTTCGGGACCGAAGATCAGCGCGACTTTGCCTTGCTTGGTGGCGGCGGCGACGGTGGGCGCAACGTCGCGCGGCGCTCGGCTATGGGCGCGGTAGAGCCCCGCGCGGCAGGTGGTGCCGATCACCAGCGTGCAATCGGCAATGGCGGCGCGGATGGTGTCGTAAAACCTGGCTTCGCTGAGAACATCGCTGCCATGCACGGCCATCGCCTTGGCCCAGAAGCTCTCGGTGCGCGCGCTACCGACGATAGCGAGTTCGCCGCCGCCGAAGTTTTTCAAAGCCCGCGCCACCGAGCCGATATTGCCCGAGCCGCGCGGCCGTACCATTATAACTCGGATGTTATTCAGCATGGGAAAAGTTTTTGGAACATTTGGAACGATTTGAACCTCTGGAACCTAATCCATCTGGTGCCAAATGTTTCAAGGTTCCAATCGTTTCAGGTTCTTGCCGATCAGACCTATCGCCGTGCGGGTTATTTGGCAAATGGACAGGAGCGGTTGTCTTCGATGATCTTGCGGTTTCTGGCGTCGAATTCGGTGCGGTAGTCGAAATTCTCGTGCATGATCGAGTTGAAGTCGGCGACATGTTCGGCGCCAAACACATGGCCGAGTTCGTGAATCAGAGCGACGACATCGGTGGTCGGCTCGGCATCAACGCCCGTGTAACGAAAGAGTTGCCGTGTCGGCAGGACGATGTAGCGTGCCAAGCCATGGCTGCAATTACCGATGCGATCGACACGCGGCCGGCCGTCGCTCAGTAGGCGGCTCACGTTTTCCCCGGTTAACGCGACGATGATGTCATAGCTGCCATCCGCCGCGTCGACTGGAAATTGTTTCTTTATGCGTATCAGCAACGTTGGGGTGGACGGCACCCTGTCATTTTCCGGCCAGGCGGAAACGCTCTGAGTGATTATTCGAATGCCGAACTCCCGTTCGTAATAGTCCGACGCCGCCTCGATCAGACCGCGCGCCTCTCGATCCCAACCAGGATTTCTCGCTCTGAACGGCGGGTCCACCAGCGCCTTGACCCGAACTACACGCGCGGGCGGCGATGGCGCGAAGGCCGAGCAGGCGGCCAAGGAGAGCGCGATGACGAGCGCGCTAAGGATTGAGCAGATTGTCAGTCGGCGCGAAATCATCGGTTAGAATCGGTACGTCTTCGGGTAAGGGCCGGTCAAAGAAAGCGACGGCGATGTCTTGGGCCGGGTCGGGGAATAGGCCTTTATTCAGCGCCGTGGCGCGCTTGACGATCTCCTTGATGTCGATCCGCTGTTTGTCCTGGGTCGCGATGACGATGACGTTCTGGATGGTATCCAGGCTGACATTGTCGGGCCGGCGTGAAGCGAACACATAGGTCTGAGGAAACACCTGCCGTTGGGTGCGGACGAAGGAACGCGCGATCTTGCCGGACGGACCGGTGACGGCGCTGATCAGATTGGCGACGACGATGCCGTTGGGCGCGAGCTTTCTCCGCGCTAGCTCGAAGAATTGTTTGGTCGCCAAATGAAACGGCATCGAGTCGGTGAAGTAGGCGTCCAGCATAATGATGTCGTATTGGTGTTGCGTGCGCGCCAGGAATAACCGGCCGTCTTGGGCGTGCAGCGCAAGATTCTTGTGTTCGGCGAGGTTGAAGTGATCTTTGGCGATGCGAATCACCTCGGGGTCGAGATCGATGCCATCGATGACGAGATTGGGGAATTCCTTGTTGAGCTTTTTGGGAATCGACCCGCCGCCGACGCCGATCAGCAACATCCGTTTGGCATCCGGACGGAACGTCATGCCGATTGACGTGTAGCGCGAATAGACCAGTCGCAGCGCCGTCGGATCTTTCAGGGTCATGGCGCTCTGCAGTGTACGGTCGAAGTACATGTAGCGCGCTTCTTCATCCTCTTCGACGCGGATGCGATGATAAAATGTATCTTTTTGCAACAAAGTTTTCGCCCAAGCGACGGGCGTCCCGATCAAGTTGAACGAGCCGAACAACAACCAGCTCGCGGTGACCGCCCGCGTGACCGCCATGCGTTGCAGCCGCATCAAAGGTACTACAATAAACGATAAAACCACCAGAGTGACCCCCAAAGAATGAATAATATTGCTGACGCCTAATACCGGTATCAAATAAAACGCAGTAAGCAACGTGCCGAAAATGCTGCCCGCGGTGGAGACCGCGTAGAGCGTGCCGGCAGTGCTGCCGACGGTGTTAATCTTGGTCGCCGCCAGACGAATGACATAGGGCGAGACCGTGCCGATAAAGACTCCCGGCAAGAGAAACAGCACGCTGCACGCCAAAAGCGGGCTCAGCCGATTGCCGAGATCGAAACTGGCGATCCAGTCATTCATGGCCGGATAGACGAACGGCAGAAAAAATATCAGGCCCCCTGGGATCGCCAAGAGCGTCGCGAGCTTGCCGTAGGAGGGTTCGCGCGCCGACAACCAACCACCCCAGTAGTAACCGATGCTGAGCGCGGTCATCACTACCGAGATCAAACTGCCCCAGACAAAGATCGAGCTGCCGAAGTTGGGCGCCAGGACGCGGCTGCCGGCAATCTCTAACGCCATCAAGACGGCGCCGCTGACGAATACCACCAGGTAATGGAAGAACTGCACCATGTTTAACTCTCCCAATTCCAATAAGAGCCCTCGGGCACGAGGGCGACCGGCTCGAGCATGCGCGACGACATGCCGTCGATAAACTGGCAAGGTTGCGACAATACCATACGCAACGTTTTGTCGAAAACCCGGGTCGGATACGAGATGAAAAGATTTTGCTTCGCCCGGGTGGCGGCGACGTAGAGCAGCCGCCGCTCCTCTTCCAAGTCTTCTTGAGAGTTGGTGTTGTAGAGCGACGGAAACCGGCCTTCGAGAGCCCAGATGATAAACACCGAGTGAAACTCCAATCCCTTGGCTGAATGAATGGTTGACAGGATCAGCGGCCCTTCGTCGGGATCCACCGCCAGCACTCCGCCGATGCTATCGTTGGGCGGTTCCAGGGCCATGTCGCTAAGCAGTCTTTCCAAACTACGGTAGCGCTCCGTCATCCCCTGGAAATGTTCCATGTCCCTTAGACGCCTGGGATGATCGTCGGGATAGTTCTGTTTAAGGATCGGCAGATAATACTGCATCAGGTACTGCGCCTGCTCGGACGGCAGCTCGGCCTTGGCAGCTTCTTCCAATACTTGCGCGAGGGTTCTCAGCCCCTGAGCGATCTTGCCCTTGGCGTTGTAATTGCGCAGCCGCTCGACGGCATTGCCGCCTTCGAGCAGCCATTTAATTATTTTCTGGCTGGCGCCGGGACCGATGCCTTCGTGCAGCATCAAGACGCGGTTCCACGACACCGCGTCCTGCGGGTTGGCCATGATGCGCAAATGGGCGAGCAGATCTTTGACGTGGGCCGCTTCCATGAACTGAAAGCCACCCCGTTTGACGAACGGAATGTTATGGCGCGCCAGCTCGATTTCCAGGTCGAAGGAGTGAAAGCTCGAACGGAACAGCACGGCGATATCCCACAGTGGCACGCCTTGCTCGCGCAATTCCAAAACTTTCTGGCAGACGAACTGCGATTGCATCTGCTCGCTGCCGGCCTGGACCAGCTTGGGCCGGGTGCCGACGCTTTTGCGTGTGAACAGCCGCTTCTCGTAGCCTTCCTTGGCCCGGCTGATGATCTCGTTGGTGACGTTCAAGATCGGCTGGGTGCTGCGATAGTTTTCTTCCAGCTTGATGATCCGCGCGCCGGGAAAATGCTTGGGAAAATCCATGATGTTGCGGAAATTGGCGCCGCGAAACGAATAAATGCTCTGGGCATCGTCGCCGACCACGGCGACGTTGTCATGGGTCGCGGCCAGCAGCCGGACGATTTCCGCCTGCAAATGATTGGTGTCCTGATACTCGTCGACCATGATGTAACGATAGGTATCGGACAGGCGGCTGCGGATATCCGTATGCTCGGCGAGCAAATCGCGCAGCTTGGTCAACAAATCGTCGTAGTCGATCAGGGACTTGGTTCGTTTGTAATCCGTATAGCGGCGCTGGATCTCTCCCAGCTCGAAATTCACGTCGACCAGGTGAGGGTATTCGAGCTCCAACAAATCGCCCAGCGGGATCTTCTTGTTGAGCGTCATGCTCAGGATCTCCGCCACCGTCTGTTTGCGCGGAAAGCGTTTCTCCTTGGTATTGAGCCCCATGTCGGAGCGGATGAGCTGGATGATATCCTCGCTGTCGGGACGGTCCATGATGGTGAACGACGAAGCGAGATTGACATGACGGCCATGCACCCGCAGCACCAGATTGGCGAAGGAATGAAATGTCCCGCCGGCGATCTGGTTGCACCGGCCATCGATCAATAAACTGGCGCGGCGGATCATCTCCTCGGCGGAGCGCCGGGTAAAGGTGAGCAAGAGTATCGACCGCGGATCGATCCCTTGATCGATCAGATGGGCGACGCGATAGACCAGCGTGCGGGTCTTGCCCGTGCCGGCG
>JBGTCC010000253.1:0-3250 GCA_041749055.1 Thermodesulfobacteriota bacterium
CGCTTCGATGTTCTTAATCGTCACCGGCAATTCGTTGAGTGCCAAAACGCAAGAACCTTCGCAAGGCGCCGGACAGACGCGGCCGGTGAATTCGGGAAAATTATTGGTCTTATGCAGCCGATGTAAAGCTTCCTGCCAGAGACCGCGATAAATCAGATCGTTCCACTCGGGGATCAGATTGTTGATCGGACAGCCCGAGGCCATGCCGCTAATCAATTGGCCGGTATGGCAAAACGGAATGCCGCAATCCATGCAGCGCGCGCCCTGCTGTTGGAGCTTCGCTGCGGGAAAATGTTCGTGGAACTCCTGCCAATCTTTGACCCGCTCCAGCGGCGATCGGTCCTGCGGCAGCTCGCGCGCGATCTCCATGAACCCGGTTGCTTTACCCATCTCTCAATTTTCTCTTTCTCTAAGCAGAGTTTTAACCAGAGCGATTTTAAAAAATTTACCGCGCCGATTTGCCGGCGAAAAACTTTGATATCCGAATATCGAGGTTTGTCTGCTTCTTATCCCTTGCGGGTCAGTTGCCGCTCACCCGCGACGCATCGTTTTTGTTGGCGTCGAACGCCGCCATCAGCGCATCGTCACCCACAAGTCCGCGCGCCTCGGCCGCTTGCAGCGCCTCGACCACGCGCCGGTAATCCTTCGGCATGACTTTAACAAACTTCGGCGCGGTCTCCTGCCACAGTGCCAAGAGCTGCCACGCCCGCGCGCTGTGGGTGTAAACCGCATGGCGCTTGAGCAACTCTTCTACTTCTTGCATGTCACGCTGGTCGAGGGTTTCTAAACTCACCGTCTCCAGATTGCAGCGATTTTTCAGCGTGCCGTCTTCATCGAGGACATAGGCGATGCCGCCGGACATGCCGGCGGCGAAGTTGCGGCCGGTCTTGCCGATCACGACAAGCCGCCCGCCGGTCATATATTCGCAAGCATGGTCGCCGACCCCTTCGACCACGGCGCGCACGCCGCTATTGCGCACGCAGAAACGCTCGCCCGCCATGCCGCGAATGTAGGCCTCGCCATTGGTGGCGCCGTAAAAGGCGACGTTGCCGACGATGATGTTTTCCTCGGGCACGAAGGTCGAACCTTCCGGCGGATAGAGCACGACCTTGCCGCCGGACAAGCCTTTACCGAAATAATCGTTGGCGTCCCCTTCCAACTCAAGGGTCACGCCCGGCGGGATAAACGCGCCGAAGCTCTGGCCGGCGGAGCCCTGAAAATGAAAATGAATGGTATCCTCGGGCAAACCCAGAGGACCGTAACGGCGCGTCACTTCGCTGCCGAGAATCGTTCCGACGACCCGGTTGGTGTTGCGGATATCGAGCGTGGCTTTGACCTTTTCCTTGCGCTCCAAGGCCGGCGTCGCGAGATCGAGCAGCACTTGATTGTCCAGCGCGTTTTCCAAGCCGTGATTCTGCGCGATCTGACAATAGCGGCCGACCTCGGGACCCACCTTCGGCTGATAAAGTATCGCCGAGTAGTCCATCCCTTGCGCTTTCAAATGCGCGACGGCGCGGCGCATCTCGATGCGGTCGGCGCGGCCGACCATTTCATTGATCGTGCGAAAACCCAGCTCCGCCATATGCTCGCGCATTTCTTGCGCGATGAAGCGCATGAAGCTGACGACATATTCTGGATCGCCGGCGAACTTGGCGCGAAGTTCGGGGTTTTGCGTCGCCACGCCCACCGGACAGGTATCGAGATGGCACACCCGCATCATGATGCAGCCCAATGTCACCAGCGCCGTGGTGGCAAAGCCAAACTCCTCGGCGCCGAGCAACGCGGCAATCACGACATCGCGGCCGGTCTTCAATTGGCCATCGGTTTCCACGGCGATGCGGCTGCGCAGATCATTAAGCACCAAGGTCTGGTGGGTTTCGGCTAAACCGAGTTCCCACGGCAAACCGGCATGTTTGATGCTCGTCTGAGGCGAAGCGCCGGTGCCGCCGTCATGGCCGCTGATCAAGACGACATCGGCGTGGCCTTTAGCGACACCCGCGGCGATCGTCCCGACACCCACTTCAGAAACCAGCTTGACGCTGATGCGCGCATGATGATTGGCGTTCTTGAGATCGTGAATCAGTTGCGCCAAATCTTCGATGGAATAAATATCATGGTGCGGCGGCGGCGAGATCAGGCCGACGCCCGGCGTCGAGTGGCGCACTTTGGCGATCCAGGGATAAACTTTTCTTCCCGGCAACTCGCCGCCTTCTCCCGGCTTGGCGCCTTGGGCCATCTTGATCTGCAACTCTTTGGCCTGGGTGAGATAGTAACTGGTGACACCGAAGCGGCCGGAAGCCACTTGCTTGATCGCGCTGTTTTTCGAATCGCCGTTCGCTTCGAGCACGTAGCGGGCCGGATCCTCGCCACCCTCGCCGGTATTGCTTTTACCGCCGATGCGGTTCATCGCAATCGCCAAGGCTTCGTGGGCCTCTTTGCTGATCGAACCATAGGACATGGCCCCGGTCTTGAAGCGTTTGACGATCGCCTCTACTGGTTCCACTTCATCGATGGGAATCGGTTTGTCGCCGTACTTGAACACCATCAGACCGCGCAGCGTCGCGATCCGCTCCGACTGATCGTCGATCAGCCGGGTGTATTCTTTGAACGTCCGGTAATCGTTGGTGCGCGCCGCTTTTTGCAACAGATGAATCGTCCGCGGGTTGAACAGATGGAGCTCGCCGTCCTTGCGGTATTGGTACTGGCCGTGGACCTCTAGGGTATGCCCGTTGAGCGGATAAGTTGGATACGCCCGCGCATGCTGTTGCTGCGCTTCGCGTGCCACCTCTTCAAGGCCGATGCCGCTGACACGCGATGGGGTCCAGGTGAAATACTTATCCACCAGCTCCTGGCCCAACCCCACCGCTTCGAAAATCTGCGCGCCGCAGTAGGACTTGATCGTGGAGATACCCATCTTCGCCATCACTTTAACCACGCCCTTGTAGCAAGCCTTGTCGTAACCCTTGACCGCATCATGATAGCTGATGTCTTGCAGCAGCCCTTGATGAATCATGTCGTTCAAGCATTCGTAAACCAGATAGGGATTGATCGCTTGAGCGCCGTAGCCAATCAGTAAACAGAAATGATGCACTTCGCGCGGCTCGCCGGACTCCAGCACCAAGCCGACGCGGGTGCGCGTGCCGGCGCGGATCAGATGATGATGCAAGCCAGCCGTGGCAAGCAGCGCAGGAATCGGCGCATGGGCGCGATCGACGCCTTTGTCGGAGAGAATGAGAATCGTCGCGCCGCC
>JBGTCC010000254.1:0-2429 GCA_041749055.1 Thermodesulfobacteriota bacterium
GACTACGACATCGCGGCGCTGAGCCATAAAACTCTTGCGCACGGTGATCCCCGTCGAGGCGTAGGGAACCCCGAGCGAAGCGATGTCGAGCAGCTCGCGAAAGCCCTCGCGGCGCGCCTGAATCAGCGCGGGATAAGACAAAATCGCCCCCTGAATGCGCCCGCCGCGCAACGAAGCAAGACCAGATGACACCGCGCCCACCTGGACCAGCATCACATCTTTCATCGCTTCCAAGCCGAAATGATGCAGCGCCATACGCGCCGCGGTATCGATGGAAGTGCCGAACCGGCTGATGCCAACCGCTTTACCTTTCAACTCCTCGGCTCGCTGAATGCTCGGAATCGTCATCAGGCTCGTCACCAAACGTTCCGTGGTGATCGCCAGCGACACGACATCCGAGCCGCCGATGGCCGCGCTCGCCGTCGTGCTGCCGGCGATGGCGAGAAACTCGATCTCGCCGGCGATCATCGCCGCCATCCCCTCCGTGCCGCTGGGAAACGCCACGAGATCGATGTCGAGTCCGTATTTCTTGTAAAACCCGGCTTCCTTGGCCGCCCAGTAAGGCGTTATGTTACCCGATAGCGCCGCGTAGCCGGCGCGCAGTCGCCGGCCGTCCTGAGCCGACGCTATACTTGTCGATAGCGCAACCGTCCCTACGATCACCATCACAAACGATAAAATTCGCAGCAGTCGTCGGTTCATCATCACTCCTCAATTTTTCGAGATCTTCGCGGCATTACTCGCATTCTATTCTACGGTTGACGAATGCTCCGTCTTGATTGCGTGCAATTGCCGATAACTAGAAGGATTTCTCTCTTGGTTCGAGACCGCTTTGGAGGCCCTGTCATCCCGAACGAAGAGAGGGATCTCGGCCGAACGCTGGCCGGCCTGCCACTAACTTCGCTCATCGACCGCCGGTAACACCGAGCTCCTGCTGCGCGCGCCGCAGATAGCTCAAGTCCAGATATTTTTCCGGCGCCGGATAGGGCTTGCTCTTAAACAGTCTGTCACCCATCAAGTCGATCAAACGCTGGAAGCCTTCGCGATTGACCGATCCATCTTTGCTGATAATCCCCTGCGTGAGATATTCGTCGACGGTCACGCGCGTCGACTTGAGCGGAATGCCGGTGCGTTTTGACACCAGCTCCGCAGCCTGCTCGCGGTTGCCGTGGGCCCACTGCATGGCCCGCACCATCGCTTTCAAATAGCGTACGGTGAGCGTGCCATTCGCCTCAGCCCACTTGCTGTCGACGATCAAGCTGTGAAACTGCAAGTTGGGAATATAGTCCGACAGTTTGGCGATCTCCAAGAAGCCCAGATCGCGCGAGCGCGGCAAGTCGCCGCCGAGCAGCATCGTCGCCGAGGTGCTGCAAGTCTTGAGGCTGGCGAGCCGCTGGCCGGTGGGGCCGTTTTGAATGATCGTGTAGTCGCGGTTGAGCTCTAGACCTTCAGCCTTGAGCATTTCGCGCAAGAAAATCGTGCTGCCGGAAACCAAGCTGACCACGCCGATATTGGTGCCCTTCAAGTCTTTAATGCTTTTGTACTTGGGACAGGTTACGAGAGTGTAGGCGGCAACCGGCACCGTACCGCCGATGATCTTCAAAGATGCGCCGCGCTCCACTGCGTTGATCGCCGCCGATGGATCGACGATGGCGACGTTCACCTGCCCGGCGATGAGCGCCTGGATCAACGTATCGGTGGAGCCGATCAATACGACATCGCCTTGAATGCCTTCCTGGCTAAAAAATCCCCTGTCGGTGGCGGCATAGTTCGGCAGTTGCTCGACCGTGCGCGAGACATTGCCAATGATGACTCGGTCCGCGGCATTGGCCGGAATATTGAAGAGAAACGCGATCAACCACGCTGCCACGGTTAGGAACGTCATCGAAGCCTCCGCATCATGGATTCTGGTTGTAGTTCGCATAGTAGTAATCCGCGATCTCCGCTCCGGTCGCTTTCCACACGCCGTCGTGGGAACAAATGTACTCCAGCGCCCTGTCGAGATACTTGATACGAAACGCCAAGCCGATGACGAACGGATGGAGCGGAATCGTCATCACCCGCGCCTGGCTGGCGCCTTCGGCGTAAAGGGTATCGAACTGATCGCAGACCATTTGTAACCAGTCTTTCGGCGTGTGGCCGCCCTGAAAAATCACCCGGATGTCGTTGAGACCCTGCTGATAAGGAATGGCAATCATGCGGCCTGACTGCACCCGCATGGCGCAGGGCTGATCGTCAAAACCCCAATCGCAGACGTAATCGAATCCCTCAGCGGCCAAATAATCGAGCGTATGCGGGCTCTCGTCGCCGCCACCGGGACCGAGCCAACCGCGCGGCGCTTTGCCCGTGGCCGACGCAATCGTATCGCGAACCTGGCGTATCACGCTGCGCTCTTCGTCGGCGGGATATTGATTCATGCGAATGTTGTT
>JBGTCC010000255.1:0-4848 GCA_041749055.1 Thermodesulfobacteriota bacterium
ATGGTGGCATCGTTGCCGATCACCTGAGCCGCAACCATCATGACCGACTCGGGGATCACCGGGTTGATCTTGCCCGGCATGATGGAGCTGCCCGGCTGCAAGGCCGGCAGAACAATTTCGCCGAGTCCCGCCTGCGGTCCGGAGTTCATCCAGCGCAGATCATTGGCAATTTTCATTAGCGCGAGGGCCAAGGTTTTCAGCTGACCGCTGAGCTCGACGGCGCTGTCTTGGGTGGCTTGCGACGCGAAGTGATTTGAACTTTCAACGAACGTAAATCCAGTCATGAGCGAGATTCGCGCGGCGACGCGGGCGCCAAACTCAGGATGGGCATTGATGCCGGTGCCGACCGCCGTGCCGCCGAGCGCGAGTTCGCTCAGGCGTGGCAGCGTCGCGGTCAGGCGGTCCGTGGCCTGACGTATCTGTGCCGCCCAACCGCCGATTTGCTGGCTCAAACGAATCGGCATCGCGTCCATTAAATGGGTCCGACCGGTCTTGACGACATCGTCATGATCGTGCGCTTTGTGCAAGAGTTCTTCTTGCAGGTGGCGCAGCGCCGGCAGCAGCCGCTCTTGCAGTTCCATCACGGCGGCGAGATGGATCGCCGCAGGAAACACATCGTTCGACGACTGGCACATGTTCACATGATCATTGGGATGAACGGCTTGACTGTCGATGATCTGTCGAGCGCGATGGGCGATGACTTCATTGGCGTTCATGTTGGTCGACGTGCCCGAGCCGGTTTGAAAAATATCGACGGGGAAATGTGCGTCGTGTTGCCCTTTGGCAACTTCCGCCGATGCCTCTTCGATCGCTGATGCCATCGACGTGTCGAGTAATCCTAACTCGCCATTCACTGTTGCGGCTGCCGATTTAATGACCCCAAGCGCACGAATGAACGTTCGCCCAAAGCGCAGGCCGCTAATCGGAAAATTCTCGACGGCTCTCTGGGTCTGCGCCATGTACAGCGAGTCCAGCGGTACGCGCACTTCACCCAGACTGTCTTTCTCGATTCGATGAAACTCGTCGGTCATACAGTGCTCCTTTCGCCGATCGATCCCGTTCGTCGCCTCTACCCTGCAAAGGCGCTGTCGTTGCGGAGAGATCCGCAGGCATTACAAAAAAATTCTTGTTCTCAGAGCAACCAGGCTTCCGGCAATGCAAATCACACACCGGCAGAAGCGCCTCAGGATGAGGTGGGGATAATCGCACTGATGGCCCAAAGCGGACGATATCCCAGGGTCCTGGTGGCGGCGCCAAGAAAGACCGGGGGCGGCCGATGGCGCGGACGCGCTGAGAAATTGGCCGACCATGGGGATCTCCTGAAAAACACCGGACATATCACGTTAAATGCCAACTACTTGCTGAATTTGACAGCAGTTTATTTATGAACTCGAGATTCCATCACACTGGGTATGGAGATATCAGAGTTGCCGTCGCATGTTCAAACCTAAGTTTCCGCCGAGTCTGCAATGCGTTCAGGAGGAAAAGCCGATATAAGTTTCGAGCAAGCGGGCGAGTGTCATCGGGGCCGAATCTTGGGCCTTCGGGTGAGGCATAACGATCATCACGAAAGCGCAATATCACCCGCCAGTTGGCGCGAACCGTGACGATCCAGAAACCTTGGAGCCGCCTTCGAGCGGGTCGCGCTAAGAGCGACAGGATATTTTCCGACTTGTCGATCATGTCGGCCTGGAGCCGTGGCGATGAAGTGCGACTTTACGCCGCCGCGGCGTGGTTTTTTATCGCAACTCCATCTGCCAGGTGGGGCTGGCCAGTTCTTGGGATGGCTTGCGCTGCGCCGTTGGTTCGCCGGCGCTGTTCATGCAACGCGCTCGCTCGAGCAACTCCAAGGTTTGTACCAGGCGATCCGGCGAGCCCCAGTCGCTCCAATAAACTTCGAGCACCGGCAGCACCGCGATGGCTGCCGGCATGCGGTCGCTAACTTTTTCCAGGAAATCCTTGGAAAAGTTCATCGCCTCGATGTTTTCGTAAAGTGCTTCGACGGCCTTGGCTTCCATCGGAGTGCCGATCGAGTCGAAGATGTCGACAAACCGATAATAGGTCGCCGGGCACAGCCGGCACATCATGTCCAGTACGGTGCGTACTTTGAAGACCATGATCATCGTGTTCCATAGTCCGCCGGCCCGGACCAGTTCTTGAGCCAGGGGTTGATTGGGTTTCTCGATAAATCCAGCCGTTCGGCGGGTGCCCCAGAGGTTGATTTCTCCTTCGGCCAAACGAGGCACGATATAGCCGTATTCGCTCTCAGGCGTATGGGGTTCCAGGGCCAGCATGACTATTTGCGTTGGATCGTGGGCGACGGCCTGGGCGGCCAGCGCAACGTGTTCCATGAAGCGCTCTTCGGGCAGAATGAAATGATCGGAAGGGAACATCGCGACAATGGCGTGCGGGTCGCGTTTGTAAAGATGCAAGAGCGGCAAAAGCACACCGGGGCCGGTTTCTTTGTTCTGCGGCTGCACGATGATGGTATCGGTGTCGCGATCGGCTAGTTGGCGTTTCACTTCATCATGCTGCAAGTGATGTCTGCCGACGATCGTCAGGATTTGCTCCGGGCGGATCAAGTGTTCGGCGCGGCGAAAGGTCTGTTCGAGCATCGATAGTCCGCCGGTGAACCCGACAAATTGCTTGGGCAAATCGGCGCCTCGAGTCTGGCGAATAAAGTCTTGCAAGCGTTTGCCGTCGCCGGCGGCTAAGATCAATCCCCAGAGCGACGGCGCGCGAGCCGCTCGGTGCTGCGACATGAACATGAATCAGCTCCCCTAGAACACACGCCGATTGTGGTGGCGTGAGGTTATCGCTAAACATCCGTGGGTTTGGTAGCTGGCAGCGCAATTGTCGTGCCGAAAGTTGCATCTGAAATAGCGAGTTAGATCTGCGAGCAGGCGAATATTTTTCGCAAATCTAACAAGGTTGAGGGGGCAAATTCGCACCTATGGCAATTGCCCGATTGATGGGATCGGCAAGGCGCGGGAATTATTCTTTAACGGCGATTTTGCATAGCGATCCCGGCAACCCAGGTCGGGCACGCGCTTTGCCTATTGTTAAGAATAGATCTGCGGAGAATTGGCAGAATTGCCAAAGACCAAGGAACGCCGCAAAGGGGGATGGCGATGAGCGAATTCAAACGAGTGCTTTGTCCGGTGGACTTATCCGAGTTTTCATTGGAGGCGTTGCGCTTGGCTGTGCGGCTGGCCAAAAGCGACGGTGCGGTGTTGGACATCCTGCACGTCATCCACAATCCATTCGACGAGCTGTATATGACGTCGATCACGTCGACCGATCCGGCGCTGCTCGATGCCTATGCCGCGGAGCCGCAGCAGCGCGCTAAGATCGTTCGCACCACCGAAGAACACAGCGAAGTGCTGCTCAAGCAGTTCTGCCACGATGAAGCGAAGGGTCTCGCCAAAGTGCGCAACCACATTCGCCAGGGCGACCCCTTCGAAAACATCCTCGATGCCGCCGAAGATTTTCGCACCGACCTGATTGTTCTGGCGACCCACGGGCGCACCGGCATCAAGCGCTTGGTGATCGGTAACGTCGCCGAGAAGGTTGTCCGCCATGCGCCCTGTCCGGTACTGACGATGAAACCCAAGGGCGCGCGCCCCATGGAAGAGGCCGGAGCTTAACGGAGGCTGCCATGAGCGAAACCCATGTCGCGGCGGCACCGCCGCTCATGCGAATCGTCCATCCATCGGATTTCTCGCGCTTGAGCCAAGTCGCCTTCGTCCATGCGCTCAAGATCGCATTGCTGGCGAATGCAGAGCTGGAAATCGTTCATGTGCAAGAACACAATATCGGCAATGCGAAAGAGGCCCATTGGAGCGACTTTCCCGGTGTCCGGGCGACTTTGATGCGCTGGCAGGTGGTGCCGCCAAGCGCCACCCGCGAAGAAGTTGAAAACACCGGATTGCGCGCACGGAAAATTCTCAACTCGAAGGATGATACCTTGGCGGCGATGGTGCGTTACTGCGCCGACCATCCGCCCGACCTGCTGGTGTTGGCGACCCATCAGAGGGAAGGTCTCAACCGCTGGCTGCATCGGGCAGTGGCCGAGCCGCTGGCGCGCCGTTCGCGCGCCATGACGCTGTTCGTGCCAAGCCACGGCCGGGGATTTGTTTCACCCGCAGATGGCGCCGTGAAGCTCAACAAAATCCTTATACCGGTGGATCATCAGCCTAACGCGCAGGCGGCGCTGGAGGAGGCTTTTTTTCTCGCCGAAGGTTTGGGCTGCCGCGATGTCGAGTTCAAGTTACTCCATGTCGGCACCGACAAAGGCATGCCGACGCTATATTTGCCGCATCATTCCGGTTACCGATGGACCGAACGCTTGGTGAGCGGCGATGTGGTGGAGACGATTGAAAAAGAAGCCGAGCTGTGGACTCCGGATCTGATGGTGTTTACGACCGAGGGTCATCGGGATTTCCTCGATGCGCTGCGCGGCAGCACCACGGAGCGGCTGCTGCGCGCCGCCCGCTGCCCGGTGTTGGCGGTGCCGGCCAAAGCGTCTTAGTCGCAGGTGCGGTTAGGCGGAAATCCAGGGAAAGGCGGACACATAGGTCCGCCCCTACGAAAAAAACCTGGATATTCGCTTGCGCGGGTATGACGGAAATCCTGTGCCTATTGATTGCGCAGATCATCCACGCACAAATACTTTCGAAGGAGTACACGTAGCGTACGAAGTTCGAAAACTTGGCATGCCGTGGCGCCCCTTGGCATTAGCGAATGGGCCGACAAAGCCCATTGGCACTAGTGAATCTCCGGCTTGTCGCCATGCTCGGCCTGGGCTGCGCTCTCGCCGGTGCTGTCGGTCGTGGCACAGCAGCCGCT
>JBGTCC010000256.1:0-5165 GCA_041749055.1 Thermodesulfobacteriota bacterium
CGACTTCGGACAACTGCGAGAAGTTTTGCTCCGGCCGTCTCTGGGTCGTGCCGGCGAAAGTCGCCGGTATGTGGAAACTGGCCCAGGGCGAGCTCGTTATTAAGCAAAACTATCAAAGCTTTTCCGGCACGTTGACAAGCGCCAGCGGGGCCGTGCCGATATCAGGTAGGATCCGTGGCGATCAAATTGCATTTGCTGCTGGCGCTACACAATATACCGGTAAAGTGGACGGCGCCGTCATCGAAGGTTTCGCCCGGAAGTCCGGGGTCGATAATAAGTTTCGCGGGGCATTGAGTACTCGTTAGGCGCGCACCAGGAGAAATTCAGCGCGGCCGAACCGCAACCGAAGAAGCGATTCGGAATCGGACGATCAACTACAATGGATGCAAAGTTCCGATCTTTTTGTAGGGGCGTATGGCATACGCCGCGGGGGGCGGAGCGGCGGTCGCTCAGCCGCATAGAATTGCCCGGACGACACAACCTCTCAATGACAGTAACCCAGGCGTGTTCCCAGACTGCGCGGGGGAACCGGGTGTCGCCTGTCGGCGAACGCCGCTTTAAAAGAAGAACTGAGTTAACCACAAAGGCCCATCGCACGCTATGACTTCCGAACTTGGCGCGCTTTGCGTCTTGGCGGGAGTAATTTTCGAATTGCCGAGTTTGGGAATCGCAAAAGGGCAGACGTGATTACCACGCTGCCCTTTGTTTGGATCGATTGTTTAACTTACTTGATTCGCAAGAGCTTCTTCGCGTTGCCTTCCAGCATCAGCATCTTGTCCGCTTCGGGGATGTCCAGCTGTTCGACTTTCTTTGCCGCGTCCCAATCGCCGAGATCGTAGGGATAGTCGGTGCCAACCATGATGTGATCGATGCCGCCCAGGCCGATCAAATATTTGATCGTGTCGAGGCGGTAGATCATGTTGTCGTAGTAGATGTTTTTCAAATAGGAACTGGGGGCCATCTTGGCTTTGGCGGCGCGGGCGCCGGCGCGAACGGCCCAGCCCTGGTCGAAGCGGCCTAAGTGGTAGGGGAAGAAGCCGCCGCCGTGGAGAATGCAGAGTTTGAGATTGGGGAAACGGTCGAAGACGCCGCTGTAGGTCATGTAGCCGAAGCAGAGCGCGCTGTCGGCGGGGTTGCCGCAGATGAGCTTTAAGCCGTAGGGATTCATCTTGTCGGCGCCGGCAACGTCTTCGGGATGCATGACGATCATGACGTCGAGTTCCTGCGCCTTGGCCCAGAAGGGATCGAACTCATCGGTAGCATAATAATTGCCGTTGACGTTGGTGCCGATATAGCCGCCGCGAAAGTTAAGATCGCGCACCGCGCGCTCCAATACCTTCGCTGCGCGCGCCGGATCTTGCAGCGGCACCGATGCCATGCCGATGAAGCGGTCGGGGTAACGCTTGACCAGCTCGGCGATGCCGTCGTTGTAGACGTTGCACCAGTTCTCACCCTGTTCGCCGGTGAGGCGGTAGCCCAAGGTCGCGGTGTGGGCTTCGAGCGCCGCCATGGCGAGTTTGGAATCCTCCATCATCTTGAGCCGTTGCTCGATGGCGGGCAACTCCGGATGGAGTAGGAAGGGCGGTCCCCCGGCGAAGGAGAGCGAGCGATTGCCGTCCTTCTCGGTCAAGGTAACGCCGAGATGTTGACCGCGCTTCTTGGATTCTTCCAATAAACTCTCAGGGACATAATGGTGATGCACGTCGATGGCACAAGCTTTCATGGTCCTGGTAATCCTTACTTACAATTAATTAAATCACCCTCGCCCCAGCCCTCTCCCGTAGTGGGAGAGGGTGGGGCGAAGGAAAGAGTCGCAAACCGACCGCGGGTGCGGTCACGCTAATTAATACAGAGCTGCTGGCGGCGCACTTTGCCGGGGAATACATCCAGGCACTGGCCGTCTTCGACGACGGTGGAGCCGTTGACTAGCACGGCTTTCATTCCAGGCGGATGGCGCTGTACTTCCTGGGCGTCGACCGTAGCGGGGAGTTTCTTGCTGACCAGATCGTCGATCTTGTCGGCATCGAAGACCGTAATATCCGCCGGCAACCCTTCGCGCACCAGACCACGGTTGAGACGCAGCTTTTTCGCCGGATAGCCGGTGATCTTATGCACCGCTGCCTCCAAGCTCATAAGATTTTTCTCGCGGCGCCAGTAGCCCAGAATCTTGGTCGGCGCGCCGTGCCAGAAGAATCGATCGAGATGCGCACCCACGTCGGTGCCGATCAAGCTGGTGTCGGATTTGATCATCTCGGCCAAAAGTTCCGGATGCGCGTTGGCGAGGCCATGATAAAGGATCTGTGAGTTGAAGTTGTCCTCGATCCAGATGTCGAAGAAGGCGTCCACCGGTTGTTTTTCGGTGAGGCGGGCGACTTCGGCCATATTCTTTTGTTCGAGTTTCTTGAGCTCGGGTTTTTCTAGATGCTCGAATACGACACGGTCCCAGCCGTGCCATTCGGGGAACTCGAGCTTGCCTTGGCAGGCGATGCGCTCTTGCTCGATCTTGCGGCGAGTCTCTTTGTCGCCGAGCTTGGCTTTGAGGTCGCTGGAATTTTTGATCGACTCCCAGGTCGGCAGGCCGTTGAACAGAAAGCAGTCGTCCAGATTGAAGCGGCGAATATGCTGGTACGGAATGACCACGCCGTAAATATCCTGGCCGCGCTTCTGCGCCTCTTCCATGTATTTGATCGACTCCATGCCGGCGGCTTTGGCGCCGGGACGGACCCGAAATTCATTGCCAATCTGTAGAGTTTTGATCTTGGTCAACATTTCAGGCACGCCGGATTCCGGCTGGAGGACCATTTGAAAACCGTTGAACTGGAAGCAGCCCTTGTACTCGGCGGCAACGTTGGCGAGCTCGATGATCTCGTCATGCTCGGCAAAAGTGCTGGGTGTGCCCGCATGAATCGCCGGGCCGCCGCGCGGGCTGGTGGAGAAACCGATGGCGCCCAATTCCATGCCTTCGCGCACCATCGCTTTCATGGCGCTCAATTCTTCCGGATTGGCGGCGCGCTGGTAGGCGGCCTCGCCCATGACGGTCAAGCGGACCGGCGAGTGGGGCATGAGCGGCAAACAGTTGATGGCGATCTTGCCTTCGAGATAATTCAGGTATTCGCCGAAGGTATTCCAGCGCCAGTCTTTGTCGTCGACATACTTGTCGAGCACGCGGCGCAGGTATTCGACCAAGACTTTGCGCGGCTCGGGCTTGGGCGGCACTGGCGCGCAGGAAGCACCGCAATCGCCGATGACGATGCTGGTGACGCCATAGTTGACCACCGGGTTGCCGTTGGGATACTGGACGACGAAGGCGTCCATGTGGGTGTGCGAATCGACGAAACCGGGGGCGACCACATGGCCTTTGGCGTCGATTTCTTTTTTGCCGCCGCCGAGATCTTTGCCGATGGCGGTGATCTTATCGCCATCGATGGCGACATCCGCCTGGAAAGCTGGGCTGCCGCTGCCGTCGATGACGTTGCCGTTTTTGATGACTACATCATGAGCCATAATTGGGTGTCCTCCCTTGGATCTGTTAGATGCTTTGCTTATCCCACTGAAAGTGACTGGCTGTCAACTGCTCAATTCGGTTTGGCGTCGAGTGTCTAGCGTCTTGAGTTGTCTCAATGGAAGATTACCGCTTCTTGTCGGCATCGCGGCGTGCCTTAGCACTGGCGTCCGGATTCCGATGAAGCCTAGACGCCCGACGCTAGGCTATAGACCAATTCGAGTGATTTGCTGGGAGAGAAATCTAAACCGCGTCTTCCGGCCGTTCGTATTTCGCTTTGCCCATGCGCTCTTTGATGGTCGGGTAGGCGACGGTGAAGATCGTCACTGCGATCAGTCCGAGCACGGTCGGGAACAGCAGCCACTTGGCGCCGTAGGCGGCCGTGGATATCCAAAGATAGTTTTCGGCAATCTTGCCGAGGGTGAGTCCGAGTATTAGCGGCGGCCGCGGCCAGCCTAACTTGACCATGCAATAACCGATAAAGCCGAAAAGCAGCGTGGCGATATTGTCGTTGAGATCGTTGTTTGCGGTAAACGAGCCGATGAAGACCAGAAACATCAAGAATGGGATGAGCAAGGTACCGCGGATGAAGGTAAGTGCAGCGAGATGGTTGAGAATCAAGAAACACAATCCGGCAACAATAATGTTCGCTATAATTAATACCCAAACCATCGAGAAGGTCACGTCGAGGCGAGACTTGAGCATTTCGGGGCCGGGATTCAAGCCGACGATTAGCATGGCGCCGAGCAACAACGCCATGGCGCCGCTGCCGGGAATACCGAATGCGAGAGTTGGAATAAGGTCGCCGCCGCGGGTCGAATTGTTGGCCGCGCCCGGCCCCAGGAGTCCCTCGATAGCGCCTTTACCAGCGCGGGACTTGTCTTTCAGTCCCTGGACCGCGTGGGCATAGGATATCCATTGCGCCACGTTAGCGCCCAAGACGGGGAGCACGCCGAAATAGACACCGATGAGGCTGCATCGAACCACCAGCCAAAAGTGGACAAATGTGTCTTTGACGCCATCCATGACACCGGAAAGCTTTCCTGGTTTGTGGCTCGCGATGCTGGTGCCGCGAACCGCCAAGTCGACGATTTCGGGAATAGCGAACAAGCCTACGACCACGGGGATCAGGTCGAGACGATCCCATAGGTACAGCGAACCGAAGGTATAACGCAGTGACCCGGTCTGAGGATCGACGCCGATCGACGCCAACATCAAACCGAGCCCGCCGGCCAAAAGCCCTTTGATCAGCGACGTGCCGGCTAACGTGCCGATAAACGTTATGCCCATTATCGCGATGACAAACAGTTCCGGCGAGCCGAACAGTAAAACAAGCGGGCGCATGATCGGGATCGATAGTGCCAATGATAAAGCGCCGATGACCGAGCCCAAGACCGAGGCGGTGATCGCCGCGCCCAAGGCGCGGCCGGCCTCGCCATTTTTCGTCATCGGATAACCGTCGAGAATTAAGGCGGCTGACGATCCCTCGCCGGGAATGCCAAAAAGTATTGATGTCAAATCGCCGGTGGTGCCGGTAACGGCGAGCATGCCGAGGAGAAATGCAAAGGCGGAAACCGGATCCTTGATGTTATAGGAGAACGGCAGCATCAGGGCCAGTGTGGACAGGCCGCCAATGCCGGGGAGAAGACCAACCCAAAAGCCG
>JBGTCC010000257.1:0-3072 GCA_041749055.1 Thermodesulfobacteriota bacterium
CATGATTCAGGAAGGGTTGCGTACGCAGAAGCTCAGGCCGGGGAAAACCATCCTCGACTCAACTTCGGGAAATACCGGCATCGCCTTGGCGATGATCGGCGCCATCCTGGGCTATTCGGTGGAGCTGGCGATCCCCGCCAACGTCAGCGTCGAACGCAAGCAAATCATCAACGCCTATGGCGCCAAAATGATTTTTAGCGATCCGATGGAGGGCTCCGATGGCGCCATCCGTTTGTGCCGCAAGCTTCTCGAAGCCGATCCGGAGAAATATTTTAAGCCGGACCAATACTCCAATCCGATGAATTCCCAGGCCCATTACGAAAACACCGGGCCGGAGATTTACCGCCAAACCAATCAGGCGATCAGCCATTTCGTCGCTGGCATCGGCACCGGCGGCACGATCATGGGCACCGGCCGCTATTTGAAAGAAGTTAATCCATCGATCCAGGTGATCGCCGTGGAGCCGGACGATGCTTTGCACGGCCTCGAAGGTCTGAAACATATGGCAAGTTCCATCGTGCCGGGCATCTATCACGAGGAAGAGCTCGACAGCAAAATCCCGGTATCCACCGAGGATGCCTATGCGATGGTCTATCGCTTGAGCCAGGAAGAAGGCGTGCTGGTGGGCCAATCCTCCGGCGCTGCGCTGTTCGCTGCGCTCCAAGTCGCGCGCAAACTTCGCTCTGGAACCGTGGTCACGATCTTTCCCGACTTTGGCGACAAATACCTGACGACTAATCTCTGGGTCGGCTGGCGCGACCGCGCCGCGGTCGGTAACCTTAAATTTTCGATTTGACCCAATGGCAACAAAAACAAAAAACGATGACCTGAGCGAGCGCGTTTATCTCACCTTCCCCAAAGACCTGATCAAAGAACCGGTTTTGAGCCTGTTGGCGAAACAGTTCGACGTGATTTTCAACATCCGCAGCTCCACGGTCACCGCGGATCTGGCCCTGGTGGCGTTGGAAATAAAAGGCAAAGAGAGCGAAGTCGCGAAAGCGATCAGCTGGCTCAAGGGCAAAGGCGTCGTCGTCGAGCCAATTGAGAAAAACGTAATCGATTGAGTGCAACGTTACTGCGCGGCGGCTGAGATCGACAAAACCAACGAGCCGCCTTCGTGGGCCGGCCCGCCGAGAATAATATTCCCCTTATTGGCAATCTTGACCGTGGTGTCGATCAGCGGCTTTTCGCCCTGGGTTAAATGAATCTTTAACCCGATCCGATTATTTTGAAACTCCTGCGTTGTGATAGTTAGCGAGCGGCCGCCAGGGATTTCGAACGTCTTATTGCCCTGCCAAGGAATGGTCTGGGTCTCGTCCTTCAGTGAGCGGTAGGAATGGTGCTTCAAGGGTCTGAGTTGCTGTTCCAGACCTTTGAGTTTGGGGTCAAACCCATCGCCTGTGCTGCCGGCCAGAATCGATACGACCGTCACTTTTACGGATTGAGGAGTCTTATCCGCGGCATGCAGCCATCCGGTAACCGCTAGAAAAAACAGGTTAAAAAGCAGGACCGGATTTCGCAGTTTCTTCGACATTCTCGTCTTCACCTTCGGGATCTTGATAAAGCCAAATGATCGTCGTCTTGGTTTCGTCTTCGCGTAAGAGCGCGACATTGCGGCCATGGGCGTCGATCGACTCCACTGATGCATAGTTGTTCACCTCGACGCCAGTTGGCCATTTAGCTAGAGATAAAAACCCTAGCACCAGGATGATCGCCGCCGGCACAAGCCAGGCGAGACGCGGCACGCTAAATAACGACTGAACCGCCTCGATCGGCTCAACATGCCAGGGCCGTTTCGCTTCGATACGGTGCTGCACTTCAAGCCAAAATGGCGCGAATTCGAGCCGCGCCGCTTCCGCCGCAAGCAAAGTGCCGAGGGTGAGTTGGATTTTTTCCAAGCGCTGGCAAACCGCACCGCAGTCGGCACAACTGGCCACATGACGACGCACCGCTTCGCTTTCCGCCGGTGGCAACTCGCCGTCCAGCCAACGACCAATAGATTCTTCCAAGAATTCACACTGGCTCATAAAAAAACTTTCAACTTATCCTGCAATTTTTTTCTGGCGTAGTGCAACCGGCTCATCACAGTGCCCTCGGAACAGCCAAGAATCTCGCCAATATCCTTGTAGGACATGCCTTCAATCGTTCGCAAGACGATGACGGCTTTGTGCTCCGCTGTCAATTCGTTGATCGCCTTGGTCATGTTCTCACGAAGCTGGCGGTCATGAACATCGGTGAACGGGTCCTTAGCTACCTCGTTGCGCGCTTCGAACATCCCATCCATGGCCTCGTGGAAATCCAACGGATTGCGTTTCTGCTTGCGTTGGGCGTCGATCGCGTTGTTCACCGCGATCCGATAAATCCACGTATAAAATGACGAGCCGCCCTGAAAGCTTTTGATTTTGCGAAACGCCCGAAAAAAAGTTTCCTGGGCCACTTCCAGGGCATCCTCGCGGTTGCGCATCAGCCCGAGGATTACCATGAAAACCTTTTGATAATAACGGGAGACGAGTTCCTCGAACGCCTTCGCATCCCCCGCTTGACACTTCTCAACCAGTTGCCAATCGCTCAACTCCACAACGATCCTGCCCTTTTAGACGCCGACTGAAAACGAATATTCAGCTGTCAAAACGACTCACTAACATAAATCCTTGCACTTTTCGTCAATTACCCTAGAATTATGCCAGTTCCCTTCGTTTCTGGTTCGATAGGTGCCGAATTCACTAGAGGATTTCCCATGCTAGTTCAATGTCCGAGTTGCCACACCACCTATCGGGTCGCCAATGAAGTGGTGAAAGGCGCCGCACCGGCATTTCGTTGCTCACGTTGCAAGCATAACTTCGAACTCGAAGGCGCCGCAACAGCCCCAGCCACGCCGGAGAAACCTGTACCGAGTGAGGCCGCGGTAGCCCCTGAGCCTCAAGACCAAGAACTAACCTTCAGCTTTACCCCGCCACCGGCTGCCAAAACCGACGCCCCCCCCACGCCCGCGGCTGGGCCAGCGAATCCACCTGCGGCAACGCCGGGTAGTCCCGCGCCGCATCGATGGTCGTTGCATCCTGAACCGCCCAA
>JBGTCC010000258.1:0-4542 GCA_041749055.1 Thermodesulfobacteriota bacterium
CGAATCAGCTCCGGAGCGAATTCACGCACGCTAGAACCATCAAGGGATTCGACCTTGCTGACCAAGCGCGGCCGATAGAGTTTGCCGCCGTTCGCCACCGCGGCCATCATGTTGGCGAGTTGCAACGGCGTAGCCGTCACATAACCTTGGCCGATGGCGACCGACAGGGTTTCGCCGGGATACCAAGGCTGGCGGTAGCGTTTCATCTTCCAAGCGGTGTCGGGAATCGTGCCGCTCCGCTCATCGTCCAGGGCAATGCCGGTTTTTTCACCGAGTCCGAAAGCACGCGCCCATTTGGCGATCTTGTCAACGCCCAACTTGGCGCCTAACTGGTAATAGTAGGTGTCGCAGGACTCGACCAATGATCGATGCAGATTGACCGCGCCATGGCCGCCCTGTTTCCAGTCGCGAAAATTGCGGTTACCGAAATGATAAAAGCCGGGATCGGAAATCTGCATGTTGGGATCGACGACGCCCTCTTCGAGGCCGGCGATGAACATGACGACTTTGAATGTCGATCCCGGCGGGAATTGCCCTTGGGTCGCCCGATTACTTAACGGCCGCAACCGATCGTTCACCAAGGCGTTCCATTCGTTGCCTTTGATGCCGCGGGCGAAAACGTTGGGATCGAAAGCCGGCGTGCTGGCGAGCGCTAGGATCGCCCCCGAGTTGACATCGATGGCGACGATAGTGCCTTCCTTGCCTTGGAGCGCTTCGAAAGCGGTTTGCTGCATCTGCCGGTCCAAGGTCAAATGCACCGTGTAGCCAGGCACGTCGCTGACTTGATGCAGCACGCGCACGCGCCGGCCGAGGGCATCGACTTCGACCTGCTGGCCGCCATGTTGACCGCGCAAGACTTCTTCCCAGCGCCGTTCGACTCCGGACTGGCCGATTTCGTCGCCGAGAAGATATCCTTGCTCTTTGTAATTCTTTAATTGACGGTCATTGATCTCGCCCATGTAGCCCAGGATATGCGCCGTGGTCGGACCATCGGCATAGTTGCGGCGCGGACGAATGCGCAAACTTACGCCGGGCAAATCGAGCTGGTGGGTCTCCACGGCAACCACCGCGGACCATTCGATATCCCGCCCCAAGACAATCTCATCGAAGGCCGAGCGGCTCTTGCTGTCCGCATAGGCCTGCAACAGCTCGTCGGCGTCCCGCGTGAGACGGCTGGCGAGCACGCGCAATGTCTGCTCGGGCTCCTTGGCGTCTTCAGGAACGAAAATCAGGTCGAAGGAAGGCCGGCTATCGACCAGCAGCTCGCCATGGCGGTCGTAAATCATGCCGCGGGTGCCGGGCACGCGCTTGAGCCGCACGCGGTTGTTCTCGGACAGGAACGTGTAGCGTTCACCTTGGACCAACTGCAAGTGGACCAGGCGGGCCATTAAGCCGATGAACACGATGGCGAGCAGCGCATAGAGCAAGTTCGCGCGCCGGCGAATCTCCGGCGCGCCATCGTGTTTATTGATTTGCAGTACCGCCATCTTTTTTATCAAGCCGTAGGATTAAATCGTTCGACGAAAATTTGACCGCGGCGCAACAGTGCAAAAACCAATGGCGCGAGCAGCGCAGCGAATAAAGCTTCCCATAGAACGTAGCGAGCCGCGCCGGCCCAGAACCCGTCAACGCTGAGAAAGATCGCCCCGATCACCACCATCGCCGCGCCTTTAACCAGAGCGGCGAGCAACACCACCACGGAACTGACGATCGGATGATGCAACCAGATCGAGCGCGCACACAGATAGACTGCAAAATAGACCAACGACATGGCAAAGGCATTAAAACCCAGGATCGGGCTTGACACGGTATCGATGGAATAGCCCAAGAGAAACGATCCGAGCACCGCCCCAACCGAAGGATGGTAGAGCCCCAAGTAAACGCACAGGACGAGAATCAAGTCGGGCACTACCGGACCGATCGGCAACAGATGAAAAAATGTCGTCTGTAAAACCACCAGAAAAATCCCGGCAAGAAAAAACAACAAGAACAGTTTCATGGGCACTTCGTTTAGAGTAGCGAACCGGCCGACTACTTTTTCGCCGCTTCTGTTTCGCCACTGACAACCAAAACTTCCTCGACAAGCGAAGCCTGCACGGCGGGCAAAACCTCAACGGTTTGAAACAGCCCCCGGCTTTGTTTGCGCACTTTGATCACGGTACCGGCCAACATGCCTTTCGGGAAAACACTATCCAAACCTGAGGTCACCAAGCGGTCGCCTTCCTGCACGTCTTCGCTGCGTTTGATATACTTTAGCACGGTACCGCTCTCGAGCGAACCGGAAACGATGCCCCGGCTGCGTGTGCGCTGGACCAATACGTCGATGCCGCTGTTGGGATCAGTGAGCAAGAGCACTTTCGCCGTCCGTCCCGTGACGGTCACAACCTTGCCAATAACGCCCAAAGGCGTTACCACCCCCATCCCCTGACGCACCCCGTCGGCGCTACCCTTATTGAGAACGCAACTTTGGAACCAACTGGTGGCGCTGGCGGCGATAATCGATGCGGTGATCGCGCCGGCCGGCAACTCGCTGCGAAAATCTAGGAGCTGCTGCAAGCGGCGGTTGGTCGCTTCGGCTTCTAACAGCCGTTGCCGTTCAATCTCTAGAGTCTGGAGCCGCTTTCTCAGCCGCTCGTTTTCGCTTCGAAACCCGTCGAGGGTATCGTAATGGTCGCGAAAGCCCTTGATCCAATTGGCGGTGCCCTGCCCGGCGATCTGCAGCGGCCGGAGAATCCACATCAACAGCGCGCCGATCGGTTCGTTCTTGATTTGGCCGCGCGCCGACGCGGTTAAGATATAAAGCGAAAGTAGCAGACAGAAACAGGAGCTGAAGAATATTTGGTTCCTGCGTAGGAAAGAAAGCATGGCAGGCTCGATCGTACCCGAAACACGGAATCCATCCGAGCCCCGGTCTAGTGAACCGCAACCTCCCGCAGCAGGGTGATCTCGTCCAAGGCCTTACCGGCGCCCATAACCACCGCCGTCAACGGATCGTCGGCCATCATCACCGGCAATCCGGTTTCTTCGCGCAGGAGAATATCCAAATTGCGCAGCAATGAGCCGCCGCCGGCGAGCACGATACCGCGGTCGACAATGTCGGAGGCAAGTTCCGGCGGCGTGCGCTCAAGGGACAAGCGCACCGCTTCGACGATTTGGTTGATCGGTTCGAGCAGCGAATCGCGGATCTCTTCGTCGGTAATGACCACCGTCTTGGGCACACCCGCGACCAAATCGCGGCCCTTGATTTCCATGGTCTGCACTTCGTCGCCTGGATAAGCCGAGCCGATGGTGATTTTGATCAGTTCAGCCGTCCGTTCGCCGACCAGCAAATTGTATTTGCGCTTGATGAACTGGGCGATCGCTTCATCCATCTTATCGCCGCCAACCCGCACCGAGCGGGAAAACACGATACCGGACAGCGAGATCACCGCGACCTCGGTAGTGCCGCCGCCGATGTCGACGATCATGTTACCCGTGGGCTCAGTGATCGGCAGCCCGGCGCCGATCGCCGCCGCCATCGGTTCTTCGATCAAGTAGACTTCCCGCGCGCCAGCGGACTCCGCCGATTCGCGTACCGCGCGCTTCTCGACTTCGGTAATGCCAAAGGGAACGCCGACGATAATGCGCGGCCGCACCAAGGTGCGGCGATTGTGAACTTTGTGGATGAAGTAACGCAGCATCGCCTCGGTGATTTCGAAATCGGCGATGACGCCATCTTTAAGCGGCCTGATGGCGACGATACTGCCGGGAGTCCGTCCCAACATGCGCTTGGCTTCGGCGCCCACCGCGAGGACTTTTTTGCCACCGCGTTCATTGCGTTGCTGGACCGCGACCACGGAAGGTTCGTTGCAGACAATGCCTTGGTTCTTTACGTAAATTAACGTATTGGCTGTCCCAAGATCGATGGCAAGATCATTCGAAAAGACCCCAAAAAGGGCATCAAACATCAGTAACTCCTTCTTGTGAGCGGCGCGGCGGACTAAAGCTATGAGAAAATATCAGATTTTCAGGAAGCTGGCAAGGTAATGATAAATCTATGGAAAAATCGTTTTAATCGATCTCATACAGGTTGCATATCCGCAGGCCATTTTTTATCATAACTTGACTACTTTCAGGCTGTTTTGACGAAAGGATCGACCACCGATGCTCGATTTTCTACGCAAAAGAAAAAGAAACTGGGCGATACTCTTCCTGCTCGGACTCATCATCATCGTTTTCGTGGCGTTTTATGGCGGCAACCAGATGGGCGACCGGACTAGCTCGGAAGTGGCGATGATCAACGGCGAACCGATCAGCCAGCGTGAGTTTGCCGCCGAGTATCAGCGCACGGTCGAACGTTACCGCGAAATGCTTAAGGGCCAGCTCACCGAAGAGATGATCAAGGGGCTCAATCTCAAAGGCAACATCGTCGAAACCTTGGTGCAAAAAAAGCTCGTCTTGCAGGAAGCGCAAAGTCTTGGCTTGATGGCAACCGACGACGACGTCGCCCATCAGCTGGCCAAGGTGCCGGAATTTCAAGTGGCCGGACGCTTCAACAAAGAA
>JBGTCC010000259.1:0-2880 GCA_041749055.1 Thermodesulfobacteriota bacterium
GCGATAGGCTTCGCGCAGCGCCGGCCATTCCGCATCGATCGCGGCATACCAGGCGGTATCCCGGTTGCAGCCTTTCACCACCGCCGCCTGCCGGAAAATACCTTCATAGCTGAAGCCCAACCGCTCTGCCGCATGAATCAGGCTATCGCCGGCCACGACAACGGCAATCGCGCCGGTAGCGGCTCTAACAAACCGGCGCCGGCTCAAGTTGATTGGGCGGCCAGTGGTGTTGGTAAGATCGCCCATGTGACCTCCTTCCATTTGGCATGGTTGATTGCTGAGGCTCCTTGAGGCTATATCCCAATGGTTCTTGGCCAAGCAAGTTTTTTCCGTGGGTCGAGCGCTGACGTGTCCGGAATTTCACCTGCGCGGAGTTGTCATTCGATCCCTGGCGAGCTTAACTGGTGCTGACAAAGGGGGATAATTATCATGGCCATCGAACTTTACTGGGGCAGCGGCAGTCCTTTCGCCTGGCGCGTCATGTTGACGCTGGAAGTGAAAGGCTTGGCTTACGAGTCGAAGCTTCTGGAATTCTCGAAGGGCGATCACAAAACGCCGGCTTATCTGCAACTCAACCCGCGCGGTAAAGTGCCGACGCTAAAAGACGGCAATTTTGTCGTCTATGAATCGTTGGCGATGATGAGCTACCTCGATCGCAAGTATCCGAGCCCGCCGCTGTTCGGCACCAGCGCCGAGGAAACCGCGCTGATTTGGCAGGCGATTTCCGAATGCGAATCCTATCTCACCAGCGCCGGAGATAAAGTCGTTCGCCCGCTGTTTTTCGGCAAAGGATTGGAGAACGTCGATGAAATCCAGCAGGCAGCCGAAACTATTCGCCATGAGCTAAAGACACTCGACGAACGGCTGGCAGGCGCCAACTGGTTAGTCGGCAAAACCATCAGCGCTGCCGACATCGCGACTTTTCCGCTGATTCAACTGATCCTGCGCGCGGCCGGCAAAGAAGCAGCGAAGCCATTCAATTTAGCTTGGCTGCCACTGGCGACCTATTATCCAAACGTCGCTAAATGGGTTGAGCGCATCGAGGCGCTGCCTAACTATCAGCGTACTTACCCGCCGCACTGGAGAGCTTGATGTCTCTGTCGGGGATGGCGAAAATCCATGCCTGTAGGCGGGGAAAAGACCTGTCATGCCGGCGTAGGCCGGCATCCAGATTTAATTTCAGCTCGAATACAAAAAAAGCGATTCCGGCCTGCGCCGGAATGACGAATGGAAGAGGCGGCTTCAGTCAACCCATTTAGCGAGGGATCTCGTCTTTTCTGCTACTTACGAAGACGAGATTCTTCGGCTCTGCCTCAAAATTACCATTGCGACACAGTCTCTTATCCGCGGGTCATTCAGTTTTAAGAAAAGTTCGACAACCAAAAAGGAGGAGAAAACTATGGCGACAAAATTTACCGGCGGATGCATGTGCGGCAAGGTTCGTTACGAAAGCACCGCGGACCCAATCTTCATGGGCAACTGCCACTGCCACGACTGCCAAAAAGCCACCGGCACCGCATATGAGGCAGCGATCGGTATCCCGGCGGCGACACTCAAAGTCACCGGCAATGTTAAATATCACGACAGTAAAGCCGACAGCGGCAACATTATCGGCCGCGGCTTCTGCCCTGAATGCGGCTCACGATTATTGGGTAAAACCAGCGGCATGCCGGATCTTGCGATGATCACTGCCGGAAGCCTCGACGATCCAAACCAGTATGTGCCGCAAATGGATATTTACATTTCGAGCGCCCCGCCCTGGGATCATATGAATCCCGCCCTGCCGAAATTTCCTAAAATGCCAATGTAAATCACTGACAATCTGGGTTATAGCATGAGCCACGGATCGGCGGCGTAAGCGCTGCCGGTCCGCGAACTTTACCGTGAGGTGAACGATGCCTAGGCGCATGCGCGTGCGAATTGTCATTACCGTGCTGTTCCTCCACGGTAGCATCGTCTATGCCGGCGAACCCACCGGACTGCGCAAAGTCCGCGCCGCCATCACCAGCATTTCCGGCAGCATGTCGCCGGCGTGGGCGGCCCATGAATCGGGAATTTTCGCCAAACACGGTTTACAGGTCGAAGTCGTCGCCATGCCCAGCGGCTTGCAAGGGATCAATACGCTGGCGGCGCGCGAAGTCGACTTCGTCCATATCGCCGGCGGAACGACAGCCGGCGCCGCCGTCGGCGGCCTTGACGTAAAAATCGTCGCCACTCTGGTCGGTACGCTGGTACTCAATCTGGTGGTTCGCCCCGAGATCGAAAAACCAGAACAGCTGCGCGGCAAAAGCATCGGCATCAGCCGCTACGGCACCTCGCTCCATACCGGCGCGCGCATCGCCCTGCGCCACTTCGGCATGGAAGGCGGCAAAGACGCCGCTATCGCAGAGATCGGCGCCGGCGAGTGGATCGTCAGCGCGCTCCAGGGCGGGCGCATTCACGGCGGCGTGTTCGGCTATCCGGCAACTTCGCGGGCGCTCAAGCTCGGCAATCGTTTAATGCTGCATCTGCCGACGCTCAACATCGCCTACGCAGCCAACGGTGTCTCGACCCGCGGCGAGATCATCCGCAGCGATCCCGATCTCGTCCGCCGCTATCTCGCCGCCGTCATCGAGGCGAGCGCTCTGATGAAGAAGGACCGCGCCTTTAGCTTCAATGTATTTCGCAAATATCTGCGCACCGACGACGCCGATCTGTTGAATGAAACCTACGACGTGCAGATCATAAAATATCTGCTGAAAGTTCCGCTGCCGACCACCGACAACGTCAGGCCGGTGGTCGACGAGCTCGCCGAGCGCAATCCTAAAGCCAAGGAGCAAGATCCCAGCCGATTTTTCGATGATCGATTCGTCCGGCAATTGGAAGCGAACGGCTTCATCG
>JBGTCC010000260.1:0-10708 GCA_041749055.1 Thermodesulfobacteriota bacterium
GCCATCGACATCGGTAACACCAACATCGTTCTTGGCCTCTACCAAGGCAAGAAACTGATCACCCATTGGCGCCTGGCGACCCAGGCGGAGCGCACCGCCGATGAATACGGCGTAATCTTAACCCAGCTGGTCGAGCACGGCGGCTTTCGCTGCGCGCAAATCTCGGCCATCGCGGTTTCCTGCGTCGTGCCGCCCATGCTCACCACGACGCAAGAATTCGCCACCCGGTTTTTCGATCGGGAGCCTCTCTTCGTCGGTCCCGGTATCAAAACCGGCATGCCGATTCTTTACGAGAACCCCAAGGATGTCGGCGCCGACCGCATCGTCAACGGTATCGCCGCCTACGATAAATATCGCGACGCTTGCATCGTCGTCGATTTCGGCACGGCTACGACCATCGATCTGATCTCGCCAAAAGGCGAATACATCGGCGGCGCGATCGCGCCAGGGCTGTCGATTTCCCTCGAAGCGCTGGTGCAGCGGGCGTCGAAGCTGCCGCGCATCGAAATCGTCAAGCCCAAAGAGGTGGTGGGCCGCAACACCGTCAATTCGATCCAAGCGGGAATATTTTACGGATACGTCGGGCTGGTCGACGGCCTGGTCAAGCGCATTCAAAAAGAACAGAACATTAGGGTCAAGGTCGTCGCCACCGGCGGATTGGCGCCGTTGGTGGCGTCGGAGTGCGCGACCATTGACGAGGTCGACGAATTTTTAACTCTCGACGGCCTGCGCATCATCCATGAAAGGAATGCAGTAACAAGGCAATAACAGCGATAATAACCTGGCAGAATTTGGAAGGAGGAATCCTTTGTATGGCTGCAACCGAGTTCGATAAACTGCGTAACGTCGGCATTCTGGGTCAGGGAGGTTCGGGGAAAACCTCTCTAGGCGAGGCGATGTTGTTTGCGGCGGGGGCGACTCAGCGGCTGGGCAAGGTCCTAGACGGCACCTCGGTGCTCGATTATGAGCCGGAAGAGATCAAACATCGGGTCACGATCTCGACGGCTTTCCACTCCTTGGCTTGGAAGAAACATGGCATCACGTTGATCGACACGCCGGGCTACGCGGCGTTTCTCGCCGACTCGATCAACAGCATCCGCGCCATGGGCGGTGCCGTGTTCGTGCTCAATCCCACCGTCGGCGTGCGCGTCGAATCGGAGCGTTTATGGGCGCGCGCCAATGAAGACCGCGTCAGCCGTTTATTATTCGTCAGCAAGATGGATCACGAGCAGGCCGATATCCGCGAACGCATCGCCCCCATGCTGGAAACTCTGGAAGCCAAGGGGATTTACTTGCAGATGCCGATCGGCAACGAGGCCGGTTTCAAAGGCGTCGTCGACCTGTTGTCGATGAAGGCCTTCCTTTACGAGGGCGACACCGGCAAATACACTGAAGCCGACATTCCTGCCGAACTCAAGGACGAGGCGCAGGAGTGGCGCGAGAAATTGCACGAGGAGATTTCCGAATTCGATGACGCGTTGATCGAGAAATTTCTCGAGGGCAAAGAGTTTTCTACGGATGAAATGAAACAGGCCATCCGTGACGCCACCCGGGAGCGGCGGATTTTTCCCATCCTGTTCGGTTCGCCGCTGCGCCAGGGCGGCGTCGCGCAATTACTCGATGCGGTAACCGACTACTTACCCGCGCCTTTCGATGAGGCGGCGTTCGGAGGCAAGAATCCGGCGAACGAAGAAGCGCTCGAGCGCAAGCATGATCCCGACGCGCCGTTTTCGGCCTATGTATTCAAGACCGTGATCGATCCGTTCGCCGGCAAGCTGTCGATTCTGCGCGTGCTTTCGGGCAAGCTCACGTCCGACCTGACCGCCTATGTGCCGAGCCGGCAAATTCGCGAAAGGGTCGGCCATATCTTTCGCCTCGAAGGCAAGAAGCAGGAGGCGGTCAAGGAAGCACTGGCCGGGGAGATCGTTGCCGTCGCCAAGTTCAAGGACATCGCCACCGGCGATACGCTGTGCGACGAAAAGGCGCCGATTCAATATGACGGACCGGTGCACTTTACGCCGAATATTTCCTTTGCCTTGGAACCGAAGAGCAAAGCCGACGAAGATAAGCTGCCCAATGGCTTGCATCGCATGCGCGAGGAAGATCAGACCATTGAACTGCATCGCGACGAGGAGACCCGCGATTTTATTTTATCCGGCATGGGCCAGCAGCACATCGAAATCGCCGTCGAGAAATTGAAACGCAAATATGGCGCCGAGGTCGTGCTCAAAGCGCCCAAGGTGCCGTACAAAGAAACCATTCGCGGCAGCGCCAGCGCCCAGGGCCGGCAAAAAAAACAGACCGGCGGCCACGGCCAGTTTGGCGATACCTGGATCAAAGTCGAACCGCTGCCCCATGGCGCCGGTTTTGAGTTCGTCGATAAGATCGTCGGCGGCGCGATCCCGCGCAATTATATCCCGGCGGTGGAGAAGGGGATTAGAGAAGCGATGGCGGGCGGCTACCTGGCCGGATATCCCATGGTCGATGTTCGGGCGACGCTCTACGACGGCTCCTACCATGATGTTGATTCTTCGGACATGGCGTTTAAGATCGCCGCGTCCATGGGATTTAGAAATGCCGTCGAGAAAGCCAAGCCGGTGCTGCTCGAACCGATCATGAGTATGGAAGTGTCGGTGCCCGACGAATGCATGGGCGACGTTATCGGCGATCTCAACAGCCGGCGCGGCAAGGTGGTGGGCATGGAGACCAAAGGCCATACCCAGGTGATCAAATCCAAGGTGCCGATGGCTGAAGTGCTCAAGTATGCCGCCGATTTGCGCGCCATCACCAGCGGCCGTGGTGAGTTTCACCTCGAGTTCGCGCACTATGAAGAGTTGCCGGCGCATTTGGCGGAAAAAGTAATAAAGGAAACCAAGGCACGCAAGATGGCTGAGCAAGAGGGCGAGCATCGAGCCCACGCCTAGGTGTTGCCATGGCGGAATCCTACGGCGAATTCAATGCCAGTTTGCTTTACTGCAATAAGTGCGGCCAGGCGATGCCGGTGCGCCAGCGTTTATTGCTGGTATTGCCCGACGGCGAGATGTACGACTACACTTGCCAGCGCTGCAATAGCTCGGTCGGTTCGAAAACCGAGAAAGCCGGTGTGAATCAAAACAGCGGTGGGGCAAAATCTCGCTGAGGAGGATTTTAACGATGGCAGTGATCGATGCCGATGCCCATGTGCTCGAGACTGAACATACTTGGGACTATATGTTGGAGTCCGAGCGGGCGCTCAAACCGCGGATCGTCCCGACACCCAACGATCCGAGCTCGGGCGGCGAATCCTGGCTGGTCGATGGCACTTATATCGGCAAAGCGCGCAATGTCGGCGCCGATACTTCGCGCGAAGCGCGCGAGATGGAAGATATCAACGCCCGGCTCAAGCATATGGACGAACTCGCGATCGACATTCAGGTGCTTTATCCGACGATTTTCTTGCGCCCGTTCACGCGCCGCCCAGATGTCGAGCTCGGCGTTACGCGCAGCTACAACCGCTGGCTCGTCGAGATCTGGAAAAAAGCCCCGGAGCGGCTCCGTTGGGTGGCGGTATTGCCGCTGCTTTCCATGGACAAAGCCTTGGAAGAAGCGCGCTTCGCCAAGGCAAACGGCGCCTGCGGGATTTTTATCCGCGGCCTCGAAGGCGACAAACGGCTGCATGATGCCTATTTTTATCCGCTCTACGAAGAGGCCGGAAAGCTCGACCTGCCGGTGTGCGTGCATTCGGCCACCGGCAGTTTCGCCGTGCATGATTATTTCGCCGACGAGTGCGGCTTCAACCGCTTCAAGCTCGCCGTCGTCGGCTCGTTTCACTCGCTGATCTTTTATAAAGTTCCCGAACGGTTTCCTAAAACCAAATGGGCGTTTATCGAAGTCAGCTCCCAGTGGGTGCCCTACGCCATTCACGATTACGCCCGGCGCTTCGAGCGTAGCGGCACCAAGATCGACAAAACCCAAGTGCTGCGCAAGAACAAAATCTGGGTGGCCTGCCAGACCGACGATGATCTGCCCTATGTGCTGAAATTTTCCGGCGACGACATGCTGGTGATCGGCACCGACTACGGCCACAATGATACTTCGTCGGAGATTTTGGCGCTGCGCAAATTGAAGGAAGACGGGACGATCCCGACGCCGGTGGTGAACCGGATTCTCGACGGCAACGCGCGCGCGTTATACGGCTTATAGAACGGCTGGCTCAGGAGCGGCAACTTAGCATGATCATTGATTTCCAGGCCCATGTTTTTCCCGAGGCTTATCTTGCCGAGATGAAGCGCCTTGATGGCGCGGTGATTCTCGAAGCGCCCGATGCCCATAGCGGCATGAGTTATTTTTATGACAAGAAACTCGCCTGCCGGATCAACACCTGTACCTTGCAAGGGCAGAACATCGACCGCCGATTGCAGCATATGGATCAGTATGGCGTCGACATCCATGTTTTGACGATTCCGGCGCCAGGGGCGGACCGTTTCGAGGGCGAGGGTGCCAGTCAAATTGCCCGCATCGCCAATGACGCCATCGCCGCCATCGCGCGCCAGCATCCCAAACGTTTCATCGGTTTCTTCACCCTGCCGACTTGTAATATCAAGGCGTCCCTTGACGAGTTGGAACGCTCGGTGAACGAGTTGGGCTTACGCGGCTTCGCCGGCTTCGCCAATCTAAACAGCCAGGCTTTGGACCGCGAAGAACTGTTCCCGATCTATGAGCGGCTGGCTCAATACAAACTGCCCGTTTATATCCATCCAACCGCGCCTTTGGCGACGGCTTCCAGCGGCATCGACATCATGCCGACACTGATCTTCGGCTGGGCCTACGATAGCACGGTGGCGATGACCCGGCTGGTTTATGGGCGCGTCCTGGAGCGCTTCCCCGATATTCACTGGGTCGTCGCCGATGTCGGCGGCGTGTTGGCGTTCTTTGCCCAGCGGGCGATTAATATCTACACCGGCCGCACCGAGGAGATTCGCCACAAGTACGGCTTGAAAGAGAACCCGCTCGATTCCTTCCGGCGCTTTTACGTCGACACCGCGGATCATCCGGCGTCGACGCTGCGTTGTGTCAAAGATTTCTTCACGCCGGACCGGATGGTGCTGGGCAGCAATTATCCCTATGGCCCGGACGAGGGCTGCATCCTCCTCAGGAATAGTTTGAAAGCCATCGACGGTCTCGATCTGGATCCGGCCGACAAAGAAAAAATTCTCGGCGGCAACGCCGCAAAGATTCTTGGTCTAGCGTCATAATCCTACCGTGCAGTGTTTTGTTAATGAGGAGTGGCATGAAGTTCTCAAAAGCAGCGCGTCCCGTTATCATGGGCCAGAATGGCGTGGTCTCGTCCGGCCACTATCTGGCTTCGCTCGCCGGCGTCGAGATTCTCAAGGAAGGCGGTAACGCGGTGGATGCCGCTCTCGCCGCGGCTTTCGTCTCCTCGGTGGTTAAACCAGAAACCAGCGGACCGGGCGGTGATCTGTTCGCCCTGGTGTCGATGAAGAAATCCGGCAAGGTCGAAGCGCTCAACGCCAGCGGCCCGGCGCCGGCCAAGGCGAGCATCGAAGAGTTTCACCGGCGTGGTTTAAAGAGCATCCCCCAATACGGGCCTCTCGCCATCGCGGTACCCGGCGCCGTCGATGGCTGGCTCGAACTGCACGAAAAATACGGCACCGTGGATTTGCCGCGCTTAACCGCCGATGCTGTGCGCATCGGCCGCGAGGGCGTGCCGATTTCTCTGGAATTCTCAGAAGCGGTGCATGAGTTCGCGCCGAACTATCCGTGGGTCGACAAATATTATCGCCAGCCCTTCGGCGCGGCGGCTCCGGGTAAGATTCTCGTGCAGCCGGGCTTGGCCGGGGTCTTCGAAAAGATCGCGCGCCAAGGCCGCGCCGGCTTTTATTCCGGTGAGATTGCCGAAAAGATTTGCGCCACGGTCAAAGCCGAAGGCGGCTTGCTCGCCCAAGAAGACTTGCAGCCCGCGGTTTGCCAGTGGCTCGAGCCGCTGGCGTCCACGTATCGCGATACCACCGTGTATGAGCAGCCGCCGGTGTCCCAAGGCTTCATGGTTTTGGAAATGCTCAACATCGCCGAGGCCTGGCCGTTTCATGATGGCAGCATGAACCAAGCGGAGATGCTGCATTTTCAAATCGCCGCGAAGAAGCTGGCCTTTGAAGATCGCATCCAGTATCTCGAAGATCCGGCCTTTGGCGATCCAAAGATTATTGCCCAATTGATTTCCAAAGTATATGCGGCCAAGCGGCGCGAGTGGGTCGACGAAATCCTGCGCCGGCCGGCGGCGTCGGCGGGTCATCAGAGCAGCGACACGACTTATCTTTGCGCCGCCGACCGCGATGGCAACGCAATCTCATTCATTCAGAGCGTCTTCGCGCCCTTTGGCTCGCGGCTGATCGCCGGTGACACCGGCGTGATCATGAACAACCGGCTATGCAGTTTCGGTCTCGATCCGAGCAAGGCCAATGCGCTCAAGCCCGGCAAACGGCCGGCGCACACGCTCAACACCTACATGGTGTTTCGCGGCGGCGAAGTCTTCGCCGTGGGCGGTAGCCCCGGCGCCGACGAACAACCGCAGACCAATTTTCAGATCATTCATGACTTGGTCGACCTCGACATGGATCCGCAGTCCGCCGTCGAAGCGCCGCGCTGGAGCCACATGCCCGGCACGCCGCCGCGCGATCAGCTGCCCGAAGCCTTGCGCATGGAAGACGGCTATCCGAGCGCGACACTCGATGCCCTGCGCGCCAAGGGCCACAAAGTCACCGTCGTCGACCGTTGGTCCTTCGGTAGCGCCAAGGTGATCGTCCGCGATCGTGAGAATGGCACGTGGCTGGGCGGCGCCGACCCGCGCCGGGTCGCCTACGCGCTGGGTTGGTGAGCGCCAATGTGATTCCTTGCCGAACTATTTCACATCGAGAGGACCATCCGATGCGCAGCAGAGTAAATCTTTCGGCCGCCTTGGCCTCATTCTAGTCGTTGGACCGGTGGTTTCACGCAGTTGCGCCGCTTCATGCAGGGCTACATCGAAGGGATCAAAGTCGCGCGCAAAGATCCCGAACTCGCCAAACAAGTGATCGCCAAATACACCAAGACCGACGACAAGCGCGACTTGGACGATTCCTACAAGACCAACTTCACCGCCTGGGAACGCGCGCCCTATGTTTCTTTGCCGGCGGTGCAGACCATGCTCAACTTCGCCAATCATCCGGCGGGCAAGAGCGCCAAGCCCGAACAGTTCGTCGACAATTCGCTGATCGCCGAGCTGGAAAAGTCCGGCTTCATTGATCGACTCTACAATCAATAGCTGCTATCTGGTTGGGTGATTGTCGGGGTAAGGTCGGCTGCTGCTCCGGTGTCGCTGTGCCAGTGAAAGGATGGGGGCAAGGGCCATTGGGCGGTGGCGAAAATTTAGCTGCGTGAATTTGACGCGGGTCTTCGTAAATGTGGGGTTTTTATTAGCTTATGTTTGAGGGATGGTCTTATTCCCAAATTCTGCGCGTCATCGGCCAATCTTTGGAAGAACGCGGCGTGCAAGATTTCTCGCTGCTATGGCAGGAGGGCGAATTGGTCTTGCACTGCAAACGGGTGGCGCGCCTGGAACAGCGTTGGCTCGACAAGATCCTCGGTCAAAAGGTCGGCCACAGCGAGCGCAGCGTGGAAATTCACTACTCATTGAAGAGCATTCTTTGGCTGCAGATCCGCGGCGAGGCGATGCGCAAAGACGCCAATCTGATTCCCGATTATTTTCGCCTGTCGCAAACCCTACGCACCGTGGGTAACTACGCCGATAAGCGGACCATGCCGCTGCAATCCTTGCGGTGCAGCGGCGGGATGTTGTACCTCGAATTCCAAGAGCGCAGCGGCAAGAAACGGCTCGAAGAGCATGGCATGGGATCGTTTGAGAATTATTTTCTGCGTACCTATCTGCACCAGCGCAAGGCGCGCCGGGCTTAAAGCGCAACGCCGGAGGATTCGATATGGAACAAGTCGGCATGGTCGGCACCGGCGCCATGGGTTTGGCGCTCTTGGAACGGCTCAAGTTGGCCGGCGTCGGCGACGTGGCCTGCTTTGATGCTCACACGCCGGCTTTGGCGGGTGCGCGCAAGTTGGGCTATACCACGGTTGCCAGCGTGGCGGCCGTCGCTGAGCGCGCGACGCTGATCGACGTGGTTGTGCGCACGGACCAAGATACGCTGGATTGCATGCTTGGCGCGGACGGGGTGATTCAGTCGGCCGCGCCGGGAACGCTGGTGCTGCTTCACAGTTCGATTCTGCCGCAGACGGTTAAAACGGTGGAAGCCGCGGCGCGTGCCAAAGCCATTCACGTCATCGACGCTTGCATGACCGGTGTGCCGGACACGGTGCGCGCCGGCCAGCTGAGCTTCGTGGTCGGCGGCGCGGATGAATTAGTCGAGCGAGCCACGCCGCATCTGCTGAAGATGAGCCAGGAGGTGTTTCACATGGGGCCGGTGGGCACGGGCGCCGTTGGCAAATTGATCAAGAACATGCTCGGCGGCGCCGAAACGCTGATTGTCCATGAAGCGATCCAGATCGGCATCGCCGGCGGCATCCCATATCCCAAGGCGCTGGAAATGATGCGGCGCATCGGCCACGACAGTGTCCTCAACCGTTGGCAACGCACCTTCGATCCAAGCGGCAGCGATGCGCTGCCGAAATCGGGGCGCAATGTGTTGAACAAAGATATTCCTCTAGTGGCCGAGCTGGCGCGCCTGCTCAAAACCGCCACGCCGATCACCCAAGAACTGGCCGCCGCGGCCGATCGCGTCGTCAGCGCCAATGAAAAACGAAGTAACCCGTGAGCCAAGCGCGTGGATTCGCGCTAACCAGAGGCGATAGGCCAGTAACCTGATGAGAAAGAGGATTTCACCACGAAGTGAAGCATGATCTTAGGCACGCCCACAGAGTATGAAAATGGTTGACATTGCAAGAATATGCTTCCCTCCTCGATTCGTCATTTGCGCGCAGGCGGGAATCCAGTTTTGTTCTGCGCCGAATTAACCTGGATACCCGCTTTCGCGGGTATGACGGAGCCCCGGAAGCTCTTCGTTGTGCATATCATCCCCTCACATGTATTTTCGTAGGAGGACATGAAGAGCACGAAGGTCGGAATTTTAATTATTCGAATGCTTCGTTTCCTTCGTGGTGAAATCGGGTATTTGCATCGAGTGCGCAAGCTGTTAACTAGCGTAGTCTAGAGAGGACGTAACGCAATCGTGAAATGCAGTCTATTTACTGAAATCCAATGTCCGGAGGGGTCGTCGCCGGTGGTGCGCTTGGCCGAGTTCATGGAGCAGGCAGAGCTCGCCGACCGCCTGGGCTATGACACTTATTGGGTCGCCGAGATTCATTGCCAGCCGAAGTTTTCCTTGATGTCGGCGCCCTACGTCGCCCTTGGCGCGGTGGCGCAGCGCACCAAGAAATTACGCCTGGGCGTTGCCGTCAACACCTTGCCAGTGCACCATCCGGTACAGCTGGCCGAACAATCGGCGATGTTGGATCTGGTCAGCGGCGGGCGCATGGAGTTTGCCTGCGGTGGCGGTCATCCGCACAGCCGGGCCTACGAATGTTTCGGCGCCGACCACAAAGCGACCCACGAGGTCATGGCCGAGGCGATGGAAGTGATCCGCAAGGCCTGGTCCGACGAAAAGTTGGTGCACAACGGCGAGTTTTTCCAAGTCCCCGAAGTGATCGTCAATCCCAAGCCGGTGCAAAAGCCGCTGCCGCCGTTTTGGATGGCGACCAGCTCCCTTGACGGCGTCGAAGTCGGTGCGCGGCTGGGCGTGAATATGTTTCTGCCGATCCATACGCGCCTGCCCGATCAAGTTCACGAGTTCGCCGACGCCTATTGGGCGGGGTTGAAGAAGCATGGCCACGAGCGCAAAAGCCGGTCGCTGGGCTTGCTCGTGCCTATGCATATTGCCGAGACCAGCACGGCAGCCAAAGCGCGCGCCGAAGGCGGCGTGATGAGCTATTTCAAGACCATTCTCGATCTGCGGTTGGATTACACGGACTGGCTCAACCAACGGGGTGTCGAACTACCGGCGCGCTTGCGCACCGCGGCGGGCGCGATGGTTGGCTATGAGACTGTTTGTGAAAAGCACGCGGTCATCGGCGATGCACCCTTCGCCGTGGAGAAATTGAAAGCCTTATGCGCCAGGACCCGTGCCACGCAGATTCTCGGCTGGTTCAACATCGGCAATATGCCGCACGCCGATGTCAAAGACGCTATGCAGCGCTTTGCCGCCGACGTGATGCCGAAGCTGTGATTGGGATTATTCAGGAAGAGGGACGAGTGCGACCGAGCCGAATGCGAATCTCGGAATATCTCCCGCAAAGGCGCCTAGGCGCAAAGGTGAGGGGCCGATGCCAGCCATAGAGAGCGAAACCGAGGGATCTGATAAAGATTCTCCCACGGGGCGAAATGACACCAATTCCGAACTTGGCGTCTTTGCGCCTTGGCGGGAAAAATTCAGATTGAAAAGGAGCTTAACATGGAAGAGCTGACTGAACAGAAATGCGTCGCGTGCCGGGTTGGCGCGCCGTCGGTGACCGAGGATGAAATCAAAGAGCTGCATCCCAAAATTCCCGACTGGCGGATCGTCAACGAAGATAATATTCCCAAACTCGACCGGCAGTATAAATTCAAGAACTTCCAAGACGCCATCGCCTTTACCGACGCCGTCGCCGCCGC
>JBGTCC010000261.1:0-9236 GCA_041749055.1 Thermodesulfobacteriota bacterium
AAAGACACCAAGCTATTCGAAAAGCATGGCCTCGATGTCGACCTGGTCTATTTCGGCGCCTCGTCGTTGAATCTTGAGACCATGCTCTCGGGCTCGGCCAACTATGCCGGCTTTGCCGGCCCGGCGATCGGGCTCGAATGCACTCAAAGGCGCGATGTCATCACCGTCGCGGCACTGACGCCGGCGCCAGACACCGATGAAATCAAGTTTGTCGAGAGGGAGGATCCCGGCGAGAGCTTCTACGCCGCCGATTGAAAAGAATTTCAAAATCTCTTTTTACGCTAGCGAAGGAATTCCAAACGATGCAGCAAAATCAAAAGTTCTCACCTACCCTATGCCGCGGGACGAGAAGAGCGTTGTCGGCGGCAGTGTTGGCCATCGGCTTGGTTGGAGCCACGCCATGCGGCGCCCAGTCTCTAACCAAAATCACCTTTCCCTATTCGCCGATCAATTCGAGTAGCCTGCACTGGATGGTGGCCAAAGAAACCAACATCTTCGAAAAATATGGGCTCGATGTCGAGCTGGTTTTTATGGGAGCCTCATCTTTGATTCTGCAGTCGATGCTCTCGGGCTCGGCAAACCTGGCGGGCTTCGCCGGACCCGCGATTGTCGCCAACGTTCTCAAAGGCGGCGATGTCATTACCGTGGCGGCCACCACGCCCTTCACCATTTCAGTCATGGCACGCCCGAACATCGAGAAAATAGCAGACCTCAAAGGAATGAAGATCGGCATCAGCCGGCTAGGCGCAGTGCCGCATTTTGCCATCCAACTCATTCTCGAGAAGTTCAACGTGAAAGACGCGGTAATTCTCCAGATGGGCGGCCAGCCCGAAGCAGCCGCCGGGCTGCGCCGCGAAGCCATCGATGCCGCCGTGCTGTCCTTGCCGCATACCCACTTGCTGCAGAAAGACGGCTTTCGCGAGCTCTTCGGTCACCAGGATTACACTAAGTTCGGCATCAAGTTTTTATAGGGCGGCGTCGCGGCACGGCGATCTTACGCAAACAAAAATCGCGATGTGGTCGTGCGCTTCATCAAGGCAACGCTTGAAGGCATCAAAGCGATGTCGGCGCAGGAGAGCTTGGCTAAACGCGTCTTCGCCAAATACGCGCGTCAAACCGACCCGCAGGTGCTCGATCAGATTCAGAGGTTCGCGGTCGATACCGTGAGCCGCGATCCAGCCATCCCCAAAGATGCCATTGTATCCATGGCCCGGCTCATGGCCGATTTCGGATTGGTCGACAGCAACAGCGCAGCCACCACGCCCGCCGAAGCCTATTTCGACGACAGCTACGTCAACGAAATCAAACAGTCGGGATTTTTGAAGGAGCTATGGCGATGATCAAGCGGCGCTCTGTCGGATCGGTCCTAGCGGTGCTCCGTTGGTTCACGGCGCTGCACTCAACAACAACGGCTCTCGCCGCCGACGCCCCGGGGAGAACCGAGATCAGGATCGCCGGTAGTGACGATCTTTAATTCTCCGCTCTCGGCCATCGCGGCCAAAGAAGTCGCGGCATAAAAATTAACTCAGTAAGGAGTTAGTAGTGAGGAGTTTCGGTCTCCGGTCTCTTCACCCCTCACCCCTTCCCTTTACGCCTTACGGCCCCGCCCTGTTCACGAATCCTCGGCGGAATGTTACGGTGTTGAGATTCGCATCGCTTCCACGGAGACTCTCTTGGCCAAAGCTTTCGGTCTCGACTTCGGCACCACCAATAGCGCCTTGGCCCTCGCCCACGCCGACCACGCCGTGGAGCTCGGCCGTTTTGGCCCCGGCTCGACGACCTTTCGGTCGATTCTTTACTTTGAGCAAGACGAGGCATCGAAGAGCGGCAAGCTGCGCGTGGTCGCCGGGCCTGACGCGATCCAAAGCTATTTGAATGCGCACGCGCCGGGACGGTTGATTCAATCGACCAAATCCTATCTCGCCAGCCGATTATTCAGCCAGACGCAGATATTCAATCAAACTTTTTCCCTGGAACAATTGATCGGCGCCTTGCTGCGCCATCTGCGCATATCCGCCGAAGCCCAATTCGGCGATCTCGGCCGCAAGCTGGTGGTCGGCCGCCCGGTTCACTTTAGCGGCACGAAAGATTCAAAGGACGACGACTTCGCGGTTACGCGCTTGCGCAAAGCGTTTGGCAACGCCGGCTTCGACGAGGTCCACTTCTTGCCCGAGCCTGTCGCCGCCGCCTACAAGTACCGCCAGCGGCTCGACCATGACGAGCTCGTGCTGATCGCCGACTTCGGCGGCGGCACCAGCGATTTTTCCCTGGTCAAATTGCAACCGGCGCAAGCTTCGACAGCTGAATTGGCCGATCAAGTCATCGGCAACGACGGCGTCGGCATCGCCGGGGACACTTTTGACAGTCAACTCGTGCGCCATCTGGTGGCGCCGATGTTGGGCTTGGGCAGCCAATACAAGACTGAGTTCGGCAAAATCCTACCCGTGCCCAATTGGCTCTATGAGCATTTGGAACGGTGGCACTACCTGTCATTTCTCAAGACCCGGAAAAACATGGAACTGCTCAAGCAGATTCGCTTCCAAGCCCTGGCGCCGGAAAAGCTCGACGCGCTGATCGAGCTGGTCGACCAGGATCTCGGCTACCGCCTGTACCAAGCGATCGAGGCGGTCAAATGCAGTTTATCGGCACAAACGAGCAGCCAATTTCATTTCGAAGAAGCGGCTATCGATATCAAGAAACCCGTCGCACGCGGCGATTTCGAGCAGTGGATCGGCGCCGAAGCGAGGGCAATTACGGGCTGCGTCGACCGACTGCTCAACAACTGTAACATCGCTTGCCAAGAGATCGACGCGGTGTTCATGACCGGCGGCTCGTCGTTCGTGCCGGCGATTCGAGGGCTATTTGAAAGCAGATTCCCCAAGGCACCGATCCGCGCCGGCCAGGAATTCACCTCGGTCGCCCAGGGGTTGGCGTTGCACGCACTGGAACAGCTCGGATAAACTTATTTGCCACGACGCAGCCGCAACCGAAACCCGGAACATCTCCCGCAAAGACGCAAAGGTCGGATATCTTTGTAGGGGCGTGGTTTGAAACCCGCCCTCTTGGCATTGACGCAACGAAAAATTTGCGTGGCTTGCCCAAACCTGCGGCTATTGTAGGCGTAACACGTGCCTTGCCCGTCCGATCTAACTCATGCTGCTATCGTTGAAAGTTTACGCGGCTTGCACAAATCTTCCGGTACAACACTCCACCGTTGCAAACCGCAGAGGACGGGTTTTAAACCCGCCCCTGCATTTCGGAATTCTTTCACTGTGATCTACTCGTTCCCGATTGCCCTGGGCCAGTCGAAGGGTGCGGCCAATACTTCGAGTCCGAGTCTTCTACTCGGTGATCTTAGCCCATGATGAGCGTAGTCGAACCATGCCCTCCGTGGTGAAAAACTCTTTCTCATTCGGTGCAGCAACGCCGCGCCGTGCCTCCGTGGCATCCAGCATTAGTCTATTTGCCACGCCGCACCTCGTCGAGTTCGCTGCCGCGCACCCAGCCGATGACACCGCTCCTGCATCCCGAACATTCCAATCAAGCCAATGCACGAGAGCGCGTTGACACTGCGAATCACAATCGGCTACTGTCGGTGCCAATGCAAATCACACTTGGAAACAGGATGGCGCAGTGGAAAACGGCTACCTGACGCCCTGGCTGGCGATCGACTCCGCTGCACGCCAGAGCGCGCCGGATAAGATCACCCTCGGCACGATCAGCCGGTTCAATGATTAATCCCTCACTCGTCCTTCGCGTCGTCGTTTACGCGCTGCTATCGTTTCACTTTGTCCTGCCGGCGGAGTGTCAGGCGCAGGCCGCGTCGAAAGCCATCGTCATGGCCTGGGACGGCACCGTGTCGATCTTTGCCCAGCAACTCCTGCGCGCCGGTAAACTCCCCAACCTCGCCAAGCTCATCGATGGGGGCGCCTTCGCGGACGATGTCATCGCCGGATTTCCATCCAAGACCGCACCCGGTTTCGCCTCGCTGATGACCGGCGCGCCGCCCCGTTTGACGGGTATCAGCGGCAATCGAGTGCCCCGCGCGCCGCACGATCAATTCACCATCCTCGACAGTCTTGCTGGTTTTGCCGGCGCTCCATTGCGCGCCGAACCGATTTGGGCGGCCGCCCAACGAGGTGGCAAGAAAATCATCGTATCGCATATTCCAACCTTCGCCGAAGAGCGCGCCGACCAAATTGTGCGATTTTCCGGTTACGAGCTCATCGCCGGCCGCGATGGCATCGTCACCAAGCGCGCCGTGCAAAACGAGCCTGGGGGGCCGTGGGACAATCCCCCGCTGAGCGATATGGTGCCGATCGAAATCTCCTTTACCGTCGGCGAAAGCCATTTTGTCGGGTTGCTGATCGATGACCCGAACGATTCGCAGATCGGTTACGACACCCTTACCATCGCCACCAAGCGAAATGGCGACGACGTGAAGGTGCGATTAAAACCGGCGAGCCCGAGCGTCAGCGGCGAGCTTTTCTGGAGCGCGCCGATGAGCGTCAAAACGGCCCGTGGCCACGAAGCCAAGAGCTATTTCCGCCTATTCGACCTCAAGCCTGACGGCAGCGACTTCTTTCTCTATTTCTCCCGCCCTGCCCGTGAACTTGACCTTGGAGCAGCGGCCGGGGCCAGCCCCACCGTGCGCGCCTTTGTCGGCAACGGCGCGAGTATTCTTTATCAAAACGGCGGATTCGGCCGCACCATCGGGAACGGCGGCAGCGGCAACGCCGAGGCGCGCTATTTGGAAACCATTCTCTTCGCGCAGCATCAGTTGATGGAAACCAACCGCTGGGCGATGGGACATTTGCCCTGGGATCTCTATGTCGCCTACACTCCATTCCCCGACGAAGCGGAGCACGCATGGCGAGGCTGGCTCGACAACACCTTGGCCAATTTTCGCCAAGAGTTCGCCGATAAAATTCGCCCCTTTCTCGAACGGGTCTATGTCAGCTGCGACGAGCACCTTGGACTGCTGATGGCCAATCGGCCCAGCGGCGCGCTGATTGCGCTGATATCGGATCATGGCCTGCAGGGAGCAAACAAGCGTGTGGCGGTCAATCAAGTTTTGCAGCAGGGCGTGCTGCTCTCCGTTGATGCGCAAGGGCGCGTCGATCTCAGTAAAACCAAAGTGCTTTACCCGGCCGTCAACAACGGCTACTTGTTAATCAACTCGAAGGATCGCAAGAGCGGCATCGTTGGGCAGGAAGAGCGCGCTGAGCTCGTGCGCAAAATTAGCGAGCTGCTTTTTTCGATTCGCGACGGCGAACGCCAAGTGGTCATGGCGATATTCGACGCGGACCGCGACGGCGAAGCCAAAGGTATCGGCGGTGAAGTCGGCGGCCACCTCTATATTGAGCTGGCGCCGGGATATGATTTTGATCCGCGCATTGGCCCGGGTCTAGTGATTAGTGATGCCGAACCCTACGGCACCCATGGCGCCAATCCCGAGCAACCCTCCATGCGCACGCTCATGGTATTCAACGGTCCCGGCGTTCGCGCCGGGCATAAGCTAGCCAACGTGCGGATTATCGATTTCGCTCCCACCCTCGCATGGCTGCTCGGCTTGCCCCAGCCCAAAGACGCCACCGGCAAAGTGCTTTACGAAGCTTTTGTCGATAACGCGCGTTGACATCGGCGGCGTCGTCTCATAATTTCCTTCATAGCAAATTTGTCCTTGGGAGAAATTTTCCATGGCATTCAATGCCTCTTGGGAGCCGCCGGCGGCAGTTTCCTTCGACGAAGTTCTCAAACTCAACGACGAGGTCACGAGCAAAACCGGTGCGCCCATCGACATCAGCGAAGATATTTTTCGCATTCATGAACTAGCCATGGACTGGGACATCGGCGTGATGCGCTACGAGCCGCGCGACAAAAGCCGCATTCCCACCGGCCCGGACGGGAAAAAAGTCGGCGTCTTCCTGCTCCACGGCGGGGTATCCGATTTCAAATCAGTGGAGCGGGTTGCCAAACTTTTGCCCGAAAAGTATGGCATCCCGGTGGCGAGCATGACCTTTCCGGGCCGCCTCTATTTCCATGACGCCAACCGCGACTGGCCTGGCGATGTCGAGAACCCCGACGGTTCGGCACGCACGCCGCTGTGGACCAAGGAAACCAAGATTACCAAAGATCAGTACACCACGCTCCAAGATACTTCGAAACGTGAAGACTACGGCACGCTAGTCTCACTGTCGGCGCAGGAAGGCACGGAATTTTACCACCGCATGGCCGCCTGGCCGGCGGCCTTTGAGCAGGCGATGAAAGAAGCGGCGCGCCGGCAATTTCCCGAGGGCGAGTATTCCATCTTCATCCACGGCCATTCCACCGGCGGACCCTTCGCCATGATGGCATCGCAACGCGTGGCCAACATCGCCGGCCTGCTCGGCTGGGGCAGTTCGCCCTTCGGCTGGATGTATCCCATCGTCAGCGGCGACGATTGGAACTTTCCGTTCAATCAATTGCGCCTGCGCACCTGGCGCGACACCGCGCGCTATATGTACGAGGGCGTGAAGCACCAAAAAATCGGTCTACCGATGTTGATCGAGCTAACTTTTGAACGCTGGGAGAGCGCCAAGAAGCGACCCAACTTCAAAGCCGAAGACTTCATTCACAAGAATTCAACTCAGGCCCTCGAAGCCGCCGCCCGCGCCGCCGCAACTCGTCTCAAGTTGTCGCAGCAAGAAACCGACGCTTTGGTCCAGCGCTATCTCGGCTATACCAGAAACTTGTCCGGCCCCGGCGTCAAACCGGTGCCGAACTTTTTGTCGATCCACGGCGTCAATGACGACACCGTCACCCTCGAACGCTGCGAACGTTCGCTGCCGCTGTTCGCCAATTTGAATCCCGCACCCAAAGTCCGCCCCGTCTCCCTCGGCGCCGGCGTTCACTCCTGGGGTTGGAGCGACGATAAACTCCCGCAAGGCATCGTTCCGCCAGTGGCAAAATTGTGGCACGACGCGATCATGAATGGATTCTTCATAAAATGAGGTAGGGACAAAAAATCTTGCCCGTACAATCGCCGACCATCACGTTTTGACCGGCTTGAACGATTTGAACGGTTTGAACGAATTCATTAAGCTTGATCCATGCCAGATTCCAATCACCTAATTCTCACCGCCGTCGGCCCGGACCGGGTCGGCTTGGTGGAAACCATCGCCGCGTTCATCGCCCGCCATGATTGCAACATCGAGGACAGCAAAATGGCGGTTTTCTGCGGCGAGTTCGCCGTCATCGTGCTGATCAGCGGCGATGGCAACAAGTTGGTCAAGATCGCCAGCGACTACCGCGAGATCGAAACCGAGACCGGCCTGACGATCTCGATCAAGACGCCGGCGGTGCGCAAGACCGACGAATCCTACCTACCCTACAAGCTCACCGCCTCGTGCATGGACCATCCGGGGATCGTCTACCAGATCAGCAACGTCCTGAGCAGGATGGGCGTGAATATAGAATCGATGGAAACCAAAACTTACGCCGCGCCGATCAGCGGCACGCCGATCTTCCAACTCGAAGCCGATCTGGCCGTGCCGACGCGAACGAACATCGCCGAACTGCGCGAACGTTTCGGCGAGATCCAGCGGCTGGAAAATATCGATATCGATCTAGCAGCGGCGAAAAGCTGACCGAAGCCAGTTCCAATGGTTCCAAACGTTCCAGGAGTTCCAGTTGGTTCGGAGTGGCTTAGAATCGCTGCACGAACTGGAACATCTGGAACCTTTGGAACTACCCGGCAACGGGTACCGCCTCAAGACTCTTCTGCTTTTTGCCAAGCCATAAACTATTGACCAGCCAGAGAATTGAAATCGGCACAGCGACGATGGATACCCCGGTCATCGCCAGTCCAAGCGCGCCCAAACCGGCGTAGGACCAGGCGCCCACCTGGTCGCCCAAGCGATACACCACGGTATCGATAAAGCTCTTGGCCTTGTACTTATCCTCACGCGGCACGACCGTGAACAGCACCTCGCGGGTCGGCCGGGCGAAGGCGAAATTACCGGCGCGGCGGATCACTTGAAAAGCTACCAGCGCGGCTATGGTCGGCGCCCAGGCCAACGTGCCGAAGCCAAAGATGCTGAGCAGCGGCAGCACCGCCAGGGTCAGCGCCACACCGATCCGTTTGATCGTTCGAGCTGTGACAAACAGTTGTGCGCCGAGAGTGAGAACATTCACCCAAAGATCGACGCGCGCGAAGAACGCCGTGCGCGCGCCGCGGTCGGTGAAGTATTTCCTGGCGATCTCGGCCTGTTGGAAATAAAGAAACGTCGAGGTGATCGCGAACAGCAAGAGAAAAATACCGACGTTGATCAGATAGGGCGATTTGAGCGCGTGCGACAGGCCGCTCAGAACCGAACCGCCGATGGGCGAGTCGTCGCTTTGACCGGCGGGCCGCTGGCTCAACGCCGAAGACAAGCGCGACAAACGACCGACGCAGAAGACCGCGACTTCCAACAATACGGCGGAGGCAATTAATAGATAGGGCGCTGGCAGCTGCTTGGCGAGGGCCGCGGTTAAGCTGGAACCAATAATACCGCCGAGGGTCGCGCCGGCGGCGATGAATCCGAACAGTCGCTTACTCTGCTCGGTGTCGAAGACATCGACCATCAGCGCCCAGAACACCGACACGACGAAGAGATTAAAAACCGACGCCCAGATAAAAAAAACTCGGCCGATCCAGACGCTCTGTTCCGCCGACGCCATTTGCAACAGCACCACGAAGATGAGTAAATTGCCGGCAAAAAACCGATAGGCGATGGCGATGAATTTGACCCGCGGCAGTTTCGCCACCAGCGCGGCGAACGGAGGGTTAACCGCGATCATGCCAAGCAGAGTGCCGGTGAAAAGCCACTGGAGATTTTCCACCCCGCCGGCCACGCCCATCTCGTCGCGGATCGGCCGGAGAATATAATAGGCGACGAAAACCGAAATGATATACAGCCAAGACCAGCCAAGCGCGCGCAACTCAGCCGGCCGGACATCGATGGCGTGTCTCAAAAGCCCGTAGACGATACCCCCGTGTTCGCCAGATTGTGTGTTTGAAGCCGTCCCCACGCCTAACCCCTCACCCTTCACCCCTTACCGGTCTAAACGGTATCGATGAACTGCTCCATGCGCTTGCGCATGGCCGCATCCGGCAACCGGCCGCGCGCCGCGCCGAGATTGTCGGCGACATATTCAGCCCGCGCCATGCCGGGCACGGCGCAAGTGATGGCGGGGTGGGAGACGATGTATGT
>JBGTCC010000262.1:0-6663 GCA_041749055.1 Thermodesulfobacteriota bacterium
TTGCTCGACCAGGGAGCCGAGCAGGGGAAAGTCCAGCGCCAGGTCTTCCAATACTTGCACGAGGTCGCGCTGCAGCGGCCGCACTTCCCGTGGTGGCGCCTGCTCGGCGCCGCTGCGGCCATCGCCCCAGAGGGCGAGCTGCCTGCCGACCGCCTCTTGGATGGCTTTGCGAAATCCTAAATAGGTCGCGCCGCGGGCGCCGGCACGGATGACGTCGCCCTTGTTGAGGGTCAGGCAGGCGGCCAGCTCCGGCACCTCGATGATGCCGCCGACGCAATCGGCCGCCGCCGGCGTCAGACCCAGCCAGTCCCAGCCGCGCCGGATGACTTTCCCATAGGTGCTGATCGACAAACCCTGGCGCTCCTCGGGTAGAGGATGATCGGCGCGAATCAGGTAACCCGAAGCCGAGGCTTTCCGTTTGCGCATGAGGCGAATTGCCAAAGGCGCCGTGCGCGGCGCGCTCCAGTGCTGTTTGTCCAGCCTGCGGCCATCGACTTCGAGGGCCACGCCACTGGGATAATGGCCGCGCAAAAACTCGTCGAAGCTGGGGTCCAGTAGGGGTTGGAAATGGCGCCGCAAGGTCACCGCCAAAAAGCCCGGATCGAGCAACGGCGACAACGGATTTTCGACTTGCAAGCGCACCGCCGTGCCGCGTTCGGCGATCAGCTTCAGGGGCGCCACCCATTTCCACGGCGCGCGATTGCGCGTCGCCAGATGCCAGGAGCTGGCAATATGAGTTTTGCCCCGGCGGGTTTCGGTGAACACTCCCGCACAGACCAAAAGCCCCAACTTGATGCCGACGCCGGCAAAGCCGATGCCTTCGCCGCGGCTCTTGGTGCTCGACGCGATGTTGTGAAAACGCGCCAATTCGCGGCGCTGCATGCCGCCACCGTTGTCGGTGACGGTCAAAGTGCGTGCGGCAGGATCGGTGAAAAACTCGATCGTGGTCGCGCCGGAGTCGAGGGAGTTGGCCATGATCTCGGTGAGAATGGTTTCCTCAATGGAGCCGGGGTAGGCGTCCCGCAAGTCTTCGAGTAAATGTTGCAGATCGACCCGTGTCTCACCCATTGAAAAAGTCCTATAACCGAAAGCGATTCAGCGGCTTGGCGATGGATTACCAAGGGTTGCTGCAAACTAGCTAGCGGCAATGGCTTGGCCGAGTCAAGAGCCGCTTCAATCATCGCCGTCATCGGCTGTTGTTAGCGCGGGTTGAAGCGCCCCGCAAGCCATTGTCCGGCGATCATCGCCAGGACAAACAGCAAGACTCCGCCGGATCCGCTGGCCAAGCCAGCTATCGCCGGTCCGGGGCAAAGACCGGCTAGACCCCAGCCGATACCGAAAATCGCCGCGCCGATGATCAGGCGCGCTTCGATATGCGATTGGGCCGGCATGTGAAACGGTTCGCCGAGAAGCGAACGCTCGCGCTTCTGAATCCACGGAAAAAGGGTCACGGTGACCGCCAGCGCTCCGCCCATGACAAAAAAGAGCGTCGGATCCCAGCGACCAAAGATGTCGAGAAAACCGGTCACCCTTGCTGGATCGATCATTTCTGAAATGGCCAGTCCGAAGGCGAACAGGACGCCCAGGGCGAAACTACTGATAACCGGCAGCATTAGAAAACATGCCTCATCACATACACCGTCAACATGCCACAAGCGATGAAAGTCGCGGTGGCGACCAGCGAGCGCGGCGAGCGGCGCGCCAGGCCGCACACACCATGGCCGGATGTGCAGCCGGAGCCTAGCCGGGTACCGAAGCCGACCAGCAATCCGGCAAGCAGTAATAGTAAATTGCCGGCTTGAAGTTGCAACGGCAGACCGCCGTAAAGCCAGGAGTAGATCGCCGCGCCGCACACCAGGCCGATGATAAATGCGCCGCGCCACAACCGTTCGCTTGGGGAATTGGCAGTAATCAATCCGCCGAGGATGCCCGAGATGCCGGCGATGCGGCCGTTAACGAGTAAGAGCAGGGCAGCGGCGAGACCGATCAGCATGCCGCCGGTCAATCCGCCGAAGAGATTGGTTTCCGCCATGAGAGTTTGCTCGGTTTACTTCGCGGTTTTGTTCGCCTTGGCTTTGGCCTCGGCGATTACCGGTTCCAGTTTTTTCTTGAGCGCCGGATTTAGCCGATAGGCTTTTTGAAAATCGCCGTCGGCGTCCTTCTCTCGATTCTGATAGACGCGAATCAGACCGCGGTAGACATAAGCGTCGGTGTGCTTCGGTTGCAGGCTGATCACTTCGGTGAAGTCCCGCGCTGCGAAATCTTGCTTATCGATTCGCATGTAGGCCAGGCCGCGATTGAACGCTGCCTCGGCGTCCTTGGGATTGAGCCGGAGTGCTTCGCCGTAATCGTCGATGGCCGCATCGTGCTTGCCGAGTTTCCCCTGGGCCAGCCCGCGATTGTAAAACGCCTCGGCATTCTTGGGATTGAGCTTGATCGCTTCGTCGAAATCGCGGATGGCGTTGTCGTAGTTGGTCGCGTCGGCATAGGCGATGCCGCGGTTGTAATACGCATCGGCGAGCTTTGGGTCGCGGGAGAGCGCCGCATCATAGTCCTTGATCGCGTCGTCTTTTTTGTCGAGAGCCAGATAGGTATTGGCACGATTGAAATAGTTCTGCGCCCCTCTCGGGTCGATGCGCAGCACTTCGTTCTGGTCTTTGAGGGCGGCCTCGTAGCGGCGTAGGTCGAAGTGAATGGCGGCGCGATTGGTATAACTTTTGGCGTCGTCGGGATTGAGTTTGATGGCGCTGGTGTAATCGTTGAGCGCGGCCGCCTCCTGTTTCAAGCGCCGATAGGTATTGCCGCGATTAAAATAAGCCTCGGCGTCCTTTGGATTGAGCCGGATCGCCTCGCTGTAGTCTTTGGCAGCTTGTTGGTTCTGTCCCAGGTCAAAATGGGCGTTGCCCCGATTGAAATAGGCTTCGGCCAGTCTGGGATTGGCCTTGATGACTTTATCGTATTCGGCCACCGCCTCTTTGACCTTGCCGCCGTCGTGCAACTCGACCGCGGTCTTGAGCCGGTCTCCCGCCTGGCCCGCCCACGCCGGAATGGCTCCGCTTAGCGCCGCGATTAGCAACCCAACCAAAACTGGCCCTTGCCGGTTTACAAGGAATAGGATTTTCACCACGAAGTGTCCATGAGCTTGCGCTCGCCTACAGAGCAATGAAAATGGTTCGCATTCCCAGAACATGCTCCCCTCCTCGATTCGTCATTCCCGCGCACGCGGGAATCCAGGTTTGTTCTGCGCCGATTTAGCCTGGATACCCGCTTTCGCGGGTATGACGGAGCCCCGAGGCTCTTCGTTGTGCATATCATCCCCCTCACATGTATTTTCAAAGGAGGACACGAATAGCACGAAGTTCGGAAAATTAGTTTTCCGAACCCTTCGTGTCCTTCTTCGTGGTGAAAAAGATGAATTGAACATGTCACAGGATCCACACCCAAGGCGTCAACACCTATATAGCTACGCACGCGCCATGATTTACTTGCCTTTTGTCTGAGCGATGAAGGAGCCGAGTTTGTCTTTGAGACTGGGGTCCAATTCCACTGCCTTTTGAAAATCCTTCTGGGCTTCGTCATCCTTTTTCAGCCGTTGCTTGATGACGCCGCGGTTGGCGTAAATTCTGGCGTCCTTGCCGTTTAACTTGATCGCCTCGTCATAGTCTTTCACCGCTTGGTCATATTTGCCGAGCAGCGAATAGGCGTTGGCGCGGTTGTTGTAGTTCTCGCCGTTTTTCGGCTCGAGCTTGATCGCCTCGCTATAGTCTTGCACCGCCAAATCGTTCTTGCCGAGGCGCCGATGGGCCAGGCCGCGGTTGTAATAGATCTCGGCATCCTTTGGGTCGAGCTTCTGCGCCTGATTGAAGTCCGAAACCGCTTTGTCGAATTGTTTGAGATTCAAAAACGCGAGGCCGCGCTGGACGAAGACGCGCGGCGTTTTGGCGTCCTGCTTGATCACCTCGTCAAAGTCTTTTATCGCTCGATCGTATTGCTTCTGCTTGAAAAAAACGTTGCCGCGGTTGAACTGGGCGTCGGTGAGATTGGGATTTAGCTTGAGCGCCTCGTCGTAGTCCTTGAGCGCGTTGTCCTGATGGCCCAATTTGGTGTAGGCCAGGCCGCGGTTGTTGTAGGCTTCGTCCGATTTGGGCGCTGCCTTGATGGCGCGGTTGAACGCGGCCACGGCTTCTTTGTATTTGGCTGCTTGGTAATGCTTCACCCCTTCGTTAAAGGCGTTTTGCGCCTCGGCGCCAAACAGCGCGGCGGGGATCAATAAGACGGACAAGCAGCGAAAAAAGTAACCTTTGAGGGATCTCATGATTGTTCACATGTTTTACGCCATGGTTGGATCAAAGTCCATTCTGCGGCCAGCCCAATTGCCCTAGACAAAAGGCTCAAAAAGGAATAAATCAAAAGAAAGTTAGTGCTAAACAATAGGAGGACTTAGAATCATGACTACTGCTGCAGGAGTCAAGCGCACCGCCGAGCAGGTTCTTGGCCGGGACAAGATCGTGTCGTCGGACTCGCATATCATGGAGCCCGAGGATCTCTGGCTGAAGAATCTTACGCCGAGCTTGGCGGCCAAATTTCCGAAATTCCCGCCGCGCAATACCGCCGGCGAGAAGCCCGGCGGCTGGGATCCCAAGGCGCGTCTCGATGAGATGGCTGTCGACGGCGTCAGCGCCGAGGTGCTCTACGCCACCCACGGCTTGCGCCTTTACGCGCTGGAAGACGCGCCGCTCCAAGAGGCGTGCTTCGAAATCGCCAACGATTGGATGATGGAATACTGCAAAGCCGCACCCGGCCGCCTATTCGGCATTCCAATGATTTCGATGTACAACCTCCCCAACGCGATCAAGGAACTCGAGCGCTGCAAGAAGAACGGCATGATCGGCTGCATGATCTGGCAGGTGCCGCCGGATCATCTACCGTTTACCAGCGACTACTACAATCCGTTCTGGGAAGCGGCCGGTGAACTCGATATGCCGGTGAACGTGCATATCTTGACCGGCTTTAACTACAGCCGATTCGACCGCAAAGGCTTGGACACTTACCGCATGACCGTGAACCAGAAGCTTGCCGATGCGGCGAACACTTTGTTCGACTTCGTGTTTGGCGGCCCCCTGGCGAAGTATCCCAAGCTCAAATTGGTTTACGTTGAAAACGAAGTGGGCTGGATTCCCTTCTACTGTCATGAATGGGACAAGTACTATGTCCGCCACAGCCCGAAGGCGCCGCTGGCGTATATGAAAAAGCTCCCCGGCGAATATGTCAAAGACCAAGTGTTCGCGACCTTCTTCAGCGACCCGGCCGGGGGGCGCATGATGGACTGGTTCGGCGAAGATAATTTCATGTGGTCGAGCGACTATCCGCACGCCGCCTCCACCTGGCCGCACTCGCGCCAAGTGATCACCGACGAGCTCGGTCATCTGCCCAAGAACGTTATCGACAAGGTGGTGCGCCAGAACGTCCTCGATCTGTACCACATCAAAGTTGACGGCATTAACAATTAAACTAAATCGAAAGGAAGAACCATGGAACCAGCAAAGAAATTAGCACCGACGGAGAAACCGCACACACAGAAATTTTCCCTGCGCACGCCCTACATGAAGCAGGGCCGCATCACTCAGTTGGTGGCGGAAACCGAAAACATGTGGATCCACACCAAGATCAACTACGAGGGCGGCGAGAACGAGATTCATTGCCATCTCGACGAAGATCATTCGTTCATCGTGCTCGAAGGCCAGATGAGCGTGTTCGACGAAAAAGGTGGTGAGATCAAAGTCGAGAAGCACCAAGGCGTGATGATTCCCAAGGGCGCGTATTACCGTTATCTAAATACCGGCACGGAGAATTTGGTCGTGATCCGGGTCGGCGCGGGCATCAAAGGGAAGGCTCAGGGCGGTCAGGAGATGCGCGTGCGTCCCGACGGCAAGCCGTTAATCGCTTCATCGGAGGAGAACAAGACCGTGGAGCCGATCGAAGATACGCGTTTCTACGCGGACGCGGCCGGATAGGTTATCGCTCCGATCCACTGATGTCAGTAACCACCGGCCACTGAGCGATCAGTGGCCGGTGTCGTTTGGGGAGGAGTTATGGCGCAAGCGATTCGACCGATGCCAGAAGAGATGCCGCGGGAGTTATGGCGTGGCTTTAAGCCCGCCAGCGCCGCATGGCAAGGGAGTGTCAAAGAGATCTTCATCACGCCGGCATCGGCGCAGCCGATGATTGGGCTTCCCAGCGTGCGCGCCTTTGCCGACCGCGGCCTGGAGGGCGACCGTTTCTATCGCGAATCCTGGAACGCCGTGAAGCGCTCGGACAAGGCGGTGAGCCTGATCGAGGATGAAGTCTTGGCGCTGGCCGCCAAGGAGATCGGTGTCGAGGCGATCGGTATTCTTACCCGGCGCAACATCGTCAGCCGGGGCGTGCCGCTCATCGAGCTGCTCGGCCGTGAGTTCACTGTTGGCAATGTGCGCATGCGCGGCATCCGCTTGTTCGAACCTTGCGGCCATCTTGTCGCCGTGACAAAAATACCAGCGATCTTCAAAGCTCTGGAACATCGCAGCGGTCTCAAAGCCGCCGTGCTGAGCGACGGCGAAATTCAAATCGGCGATAGCATCGTGCTAGAGCCGGCCGTCAAAATCGCCGCGGCGATCTAGCCGCATC
>JBGTCC010000263.1:0-10161 GCA_041749055.1 Thermodesulfobacteriota bacterium
GATGCCAAGGCGCTGATGCTGCCCGGCCACAGCGCCGTCGCCAGTCCATCCGTGAAGTTTGCATACTAGGCTTGTTTCAGAGGCCGAAACGATCTCGCCAATCGAACCTTCAAGACGACTGCAGTGGAGCGCGCTTGGGGTCATTTGGCGGCGAAATGCCCTGAGTGAGTTACTCGCGCAGACTCGTCACCAGATCTCAACGAAACCCTGATGGCCGGCCAATCGCGACGATCATTCCGATGTAAGATCGAGTAACGGGATTAGGCGCAAGTATCGATGACAAGCCTTCGGCTCAAGACGGCCAAGAGCTACTAACTGAATACTCAGGCGCGCTTCCAATGCCGCTTCCCGCAGCCATTTTGTCCATGCTCTGGCATTTCGCGCAAGAATGTCTCATCCTTTTGTCTTCGTCCCGCCGCCATGCCGTTCAAAAAGGTCAATGTTAGAGCAAGTCTCCGGTCGTCATTCAAGGATGGTATCTTTGCCGCTTTTATGGCCGGCGCCGTCGATAGTTACGCCACCCCCGCTGCGCTCTTTTTGGGCGCCACCGTACTGCAAGTGGGTCTCGTCACAGCCTTGCCGAATCTTTTGGCTGCTTTGTCGCAGTTCTTTTCCGTAAGAATAATTTATTGGGTCGGCGGCCGCGTCAAGCTGTTGGTGCGCTCGGTATTCTCCCAGGCGTCGCTGATTCTCTGTATCGCTCTGCTGCCCATGCTGGAGATCGCCAATCGAGTTGAGCTGTTGCTGATTTTTTTAGTTCTCGCGGCCATATGTGGCGGCTTGGCTGGACCGGCCTGGGGCAGCTTGATGAGCGATTACGTGCCGGCAAGAAAGCGCGGACAATATTTCGGCTGGCGTAGCAGGACCGTGGGCGCGGTGACCGTCGGCAGCATTGTCGCGTCGGGATTGCTGTTGAATTTTTTTCAAGAGATTTCTTACGGCACGGGTTTCTCGATTATCTTTTCCTGTGCTGCGGCGGCCCGCTATGTCTCCGCTTATTTCCTTAGCCGGATGGATGAGCCGCCGCATAGAAAGGATCCGGCCAGCGACTTTACTTTTATGATGTTCTTGCGGCGCTTCCGCGAAAGCAATTTTCTCAAATTCGTGGTTTTCAGCGGCTGTCTGACATTCGCGACATTTTTGGCCGCTCCCTTTTTCGCCGTCTTCATGCTGCGCGACCTGCAATTGAGCTACCTGACCTACATGGCGCTCCAGGTTGGCGCTTCGCTTGCTGCGCTTGTCGCCCTGCCGCTGTGGGGGAAGCACGCCGATTGGGTCGGCAACGTAAGAGTCCTGCGGCTCAGCTCGTTTCTGGCCGCGCTGATCCCGATGTTTTGGCTGTTCTCGCATAACGCCGCCTATCTGATGCTGGTGCAAATGTTGTCCGGCTTTGCCTGGAGCGGCGTGACGCTCAGCGCCGGCAACTTCATCTATGACGCCGTGACGCCGCAGAAACGGGTTCGTTGCATCGCCTATTTCAATGTCATCAACGGCGTCGCACTATTTTTGGGTTCTTCACTGGGCGGCTATTTGGCCACCAGCTTACCGCCGCTTCTCGGCTATCGCCTGCTCGGGCTGTTTGCGCTGTCTAGCCTGTGCCGGTTGTCTTTTTACCTGCTGCTGTCGCGCAGTTTTCGCGAGGTCAGAGCCGCCCAAGAAGTTTCCATCCATGAGCTTTTTTTCAGCGTTGTCGGTATCCGGCCGCTGGTCGGACCGGCGCGCGACTGACCGTTGACTTGGGAGTGCTTATAAAAAAGAATTCCGGCCACGTCGTGTGAAGAAGTTTTCACCTCAGAGGCACAGAGTTCCCAGAGTTCGGGCTAATTTGTTTAACCAGCGCCATCTCGGCTATGACGAAGATAGCCGAATTTGCGCGGCAAGGTATATTAGCGGCGCCACCGTGGAGGCTGAAGACTGGACCGAGCCGCCACTGAAGATCAACATAGAAGAGCTTTGCGATCCGTCCGTGTCATTCGCGTGAACAGCGGGCCCTCAAACAATCGCGCGAATGAAAAATCCTCACAACCTTCTCCTCATTTTCCAAACAACCCCTTAAGCCCATTGCGGATCATATCTTCGGTGGAATTTTTTTTCTTCTTTTTGGCGCTGAAATCGGTCGCTTGGTTGTCCTCAGGCGCGGCAGCCGGTTTGCGGCCGCCAAGAAACCGATCCTGGAGCTCGTCCAAGCCTTTGCGGGCGAAGCCGCGCTGTGCCATTTGCGCCAGATACTGGGTATCGGGCTTGGGTTTTACGTTGGGCATTTTGCCGGTCAGCGCGATCGGGATTTCCAGTTGGCCCTGATCATTGAAAAGATACTTTATCTCGCGCGCCGACTGGGCCATGTCGGCGGACAATGGCTGCGAGAAAGCCAAAGTCGAGCGAAAATCCACCCGCCGGGTGAAATCCGCCCAACCTTTTCCCCGCGCGCTGAAGTCCGCCGCGGCCATGCGAAAATCTTGAATGTTGATTCGCCCATCGTTTACGTCGAAGTTGGATTTCAATTCCTTGAACTCGGTGTCCTTGGCCGCGAAAGTCGCAGGATATTTCTTCCGCAGCGCCGGACTTAATATGTTCGTCAGCCCCGGCACGCCGGTAATACCGCTGAGCGCGCCGTCGGCAAGATTAAAATTGAGCAGCGCACCTTGGAGCACTTCGGCATTACCTTGGCCGCGCAGCTGCGGCTTGATCTCTTCCCAGCTTTTGCCGCTGCCGGCAAGCTTCATATCCGCGTTTAACCGGCCGTGAATATCGCGCTCGGCTTTGCCGTCGAGCGCGCTATAGAGTTCTTTCACGTCGATGCCCTGGACTTTGGAATTCACCGCGAAACTCGGCGTCGGCTCTTTGTACGAGTACTGACCGTCCAGTTGCACCGTCCCCGCCAGTGCGTTGATTTTGAGACTGCGCACATTGGCGACCCTATCGGCAATCGCCAACTTGGCGTCGAGTCCTTTGTATGCGACGTTATAGAGAGTACCCTCCGACGAGGTGAGCGTCCCTTGATAGGTAACGTCGCCACCCGCCAGCGATACTTGTCCCTCGCTTTGCAAGTTGCGAATAACGTCGGCTTTGCGATCCTCCGGCAAAGCGGCGCGGTAATCGGCCGGCCATAGTGCCGGCATCGACATTTTGTAAGTAATCGCCAGCGGCGAAAATTTCGCCACCGACGCCGCCAGCCGAATCTGCGCCTTCCCCAGGGTCAGAGTCATATCGGTGATGTCGGCGCGCTGGCCGGTGAAGTTGATCCGAGTATCGATATTCTTGATGGCGGTAGGGAAGTCCGGCGGTTTGGCGCTCGCTTTCTTCAACGTCAGCGTGCCTTGAATTTGCGGCACCGCGCCTTTCCCCGCTTGGCCGTGCAGCGCCGCTTTGAGTTCCATCTCGCCGCTCAAGCGATAGCGCGCGATGGCCGGAAAAATCTTCTCCCAGCCATCAAGCGAAGCCGGCTCCGAATTGATATTCAGATTCAAAACCGTGACGTTGCCCAGTTGAACATCGCCGGCCGCCGCCAATCTAAGGTTGTTCAATGTCAGGTTGGTCCTGCGCAGCGAAAGTTTGTCGCCCCCATATCGCGCCTCGGTGGAGAATATCAGCGGAATACCTTCGGCCTTTTGAAAACCATTGCCGTAACGCACCACGCCACGGCTGGCGTCGAGCGTACCGTCGAGCACCAGATCTTTCAGCGTGCCGTTAAATTTCAGCGCATTGACGGTGAAAACGCCGGCGAGATCGAGATCCTTGGGCAAAACATTTTTCACGTAGGGCAACGCATTGCTGAGCCGGCTCATGTCGAGGGAGTCGAGCTGCAGCTCGCCGTTTAAAGGCACCTGACTCAGCGCGCCGTTACCACCGAGCGGACCGATCTTGCCGGTGAGCTTGACATTTTGCTTGTCGGTAAAGAGCGCGGCGGCAAGCTTGATCGAAAACGGCCGGTCGAAATCGAAATCCTCGACGTCGAGATCGATTTGCCGAGCCAGCAAATCGCTGCCGTCTTTCTTATCCAAGTAGTGGACGTCACCGCCGGCAATATTCATCACGGAGAACTGCAACGACGGAGCCTCCTTGGGACTTTTCCCGCCCGGCTGGGCGGCGGTTTTTTCGTCCGCCGGCGTCTTGTCTTTTGCGCTTTTGCCGATGCTCGAGAAATTGAATTCGCCATCGGCGCCACGCACGATCTGGATTACCGGATCGTGCAGCACCATGGTCTTTACTTGAATTTCTTTTCGGAGCAGCGGCCAGAACTTGAGTTTGATCTGCAGATCCTTGGCACGCACGAAATCGCCACTCGAGTAGCGCGGATCGTCGGCCATGGTGAAATTGGTCAGGCGCACGCCGACGCCGGTAAATAACGTGGCCTCGATTTCACCCAGCGATACTTTTCGTCCGAGCGCCTGCTCGGCCTGGCCGATAAGAAAATCTCGATTGCGTTCAATCAGCGAATTGAGATTGACCAGGGTGACGACGGCAACGCCCCCCAGCGCTAAGACAGCTAACCCGGCGATGATCCATTTGCGCATGGCTATCCACCTCCTGATAAAACCGCGCGCCGTTCAGGCGCCACGGTGAAGTCTCAAGGGAAACGGCGAAAGATGAAACCCGAAAAACCATGAGCGACAAGCGCGCTGGCGAATTACTAATTCAAAGCCTAACCAGTTAGGCGCGGACGATCAACCCCAATCGCGATATTTGACTATCGGCTATCCAATGGCGAATCCAGAATGACAACGATGTCTAAGGCGCGACGCGCAGACGGAAATCCGTTGAATAATGCGACCTGCATACTCGTGCGTGCGCGCTGATCGGCAAGGCCTGGCCAAAGCGTGCGCGAATGAATTTAACGAGTTCACATGCTCTCGGTTTACGCCGCGACCGACTCCATGCCAGTTATATGCCTGGCCGCCACATGTACCAGGTCGGCGTGCCGATGACGTTTTCTTGATGGCGCATGACGAAGCCGAAGGTTTTGTAGAACTCCGCGTTCTCGGCCCGGTCAGTTTCGAGATAGCCGGAGGCTTTTTCCCGATCGAGATGCTCGATGTAACGGTGCATCAGCGCCGTGCCGATACCTTGCCCCTGCCGTTCGGGCGCCACGCCGATCGGGCCGAGGTGCACATGCGGCTCATCGGGATCGAGATGGCACCATCGGCCGTACCACCGGATGACTTGCGGGATCGCGTCGCCCAACGGCTTGAGCAGTGTCGCCGCCGTGTAGGGAACCTCCTCCGGCGCGGGGAGACAATAGGGCGCGGCATTAAAATGCACATAGCCGCACACGGCGCCGTCGCGCAACGCAATGAACGCCGGCCCGGTATACATGTTTTTTAGGCCAATGCGAAAAAAAGTGCGATTTTGATCGAGGCGCCCCGCGCCGAAAGCGGATAGATGAAGCGGACTGGCAACGAACGCCTGGGCCAACATCGAAACACATGCGTCCAGGTGCTTACTAGAATACTTTTCAACGACAAGCGACATGTTCATGCGTCTCAGGAGTTTTTGCCCATGGGCCTGCTCTAAGAAATGTCTAACAGAATTTTTCAGGTTCGTCATTGTCTTCGATTGACTATTCCCCGGCAATTAGCCGGAGGGGAGAAATGGCTGCGCGCGGTAATTAATAATCGCGCTATTCCCCGCAGATGTTGTTTGACAATCTCCTGCGCACAAATCGCTCGACAACCGCTTGCGCCCGATCTTAACAAGCTACTCGACCTTTCTACGGCTAACTGAAATCATCCGAATCGGCGGCCATCGCGAAATGTTCGCAAACCACAGCGCGGCGTGACATCCGCGATCTGGTCGACAAAACCTTCGCGTACCAGCCGGTCGACGATGGAGTTGTCGGCGATGGTTTCGACGGCGAGATGCGACTCGGCACACCCATGTTCATGGAGCGCGATGAGGCCGAAAAGATCTCGCCAAACTAACCTTCAAGGCGACTTCGGTGGAACGCGCTTGGGATCATTTGGCCGCGAAATACGGGGCCTGAATTACTTGCGGGAATTCGCCGTCAGATCTCGACGAAATCCTAATGGCGCTGCTCTGAGAGCGTTCTTTATCGATCAAATCTTGATTAAGGGATAAAGATCTTTCCGACGAAACCAAAAATGAGTTATTGTACGAAAAGACGCTTTGCCAGATTTAGTGACATTCTCCTAAATTGAGGCGCTTATGGAAGCTTACCGGCGGGAGACATCTGATCATACTCCGATTCGGAGCCGATAAAGATACGGCTGCCGTCGACCGAACAGGAATCGAAGGCCAGCCGATCCCGTCTCGCGCGCGCGAAAACAATTTTGTCGAGCCGCCGCCCATCGACGGAAGTTTCTGGTCGCTGCCAGCATTTCGATGGAGCAGGTGAGCAGGAAGGTTTGATGTCCATGGACACTGTGAGAGTCGCCTATCGCGACGATGATCGAACGCCGGTCATCTACTGCATCAAAGAAATCGGCGCGAAACATTATGGCATCAACGTCGAGGTTGTGAAGATCAAAGATTATGGCGACTTCGAAGCTTCGCTGTTCAACGATTCAGCCGATGTGTTGATCGACCACGTGGAATTTCTTTACGCCGAAGCAGCCAAAGGCAAGACAATTACTTTCTTTTGCGCCCCCCGAATCGTCCGCGGTTTGGATTTGATGGTGCCCAAGCACGTCGAAAGCGTCGGCGAATTCACCGGCAAGAATATGGCGGTCCGGGATTCGGGCCGGCCTTATACGGTTACGCTCTGGCTGAGGATGATGGGATTAGAGGGCAAAGTGGGGGTTCCCATCTTCAAGGATGCGGAAGTGGGAAGGTGGGGGCAGTGGAAAAAAGTCGTCAGCGGCGAATGCATCGCTTGCTTTGTGGATCCGCTGTACCAAGCAGAGCCCTTGAAAGCTGGTTTAAAATTTCTCCAGGTGCCCGATCTTGCCGTGGTCAGCCACTACGCCCAAGCGTGCACCGCCGAGTTCGCGCGCAAGAAATCTGCCGTATTAGAAAATTATGTAAAGTCGGTCATTCATGGAATTTGCTGGATGAAGCATCGCAAGCAGGACGCAATGAAAGTTGTCACGGGAGAGCCGATGCAGCGGATGAAGATTAGCGATGTGGATGAGATGGAGAAACATTTTGACGCCATTGTCGGCAAGCTGCAGATCAAACCGTATCCGACGCCGCAGGCCCTGGCCGCCACCTACGAGATCGCCTGCGAGGAATATGGCGCCCAGGGCCTAAACCCGCTGGCGCTCTGGGATTTGCATTGGGTCAAGGAGCTTGACGATGAAGGTTTTATCGATGCGCTGATTCGGAGTATGACCTGAACCTAACCCGACAGTAATTTTGAAGACATAAGTACTGTCCTCAGAGCTAAGAGCAGTGACAGGTGGCGAGGGCAATTCTCCGGGAGTGACATCCTCTCCCTCGACGAGAGAGGACAGAGGTGAGGGTGCTCAATTGAATTCCCCTCACCCTTGCCCTCTCCCGCAAGGGGAGAGGGAACTTGTTACGGCCATCGTGCCGTGAAGAAATGCGAATTGTTATTGTCGGATTAAGGCTATGTGCGAGCTTTTTATCGCATCGCGGGTATCGAATCGATAGTCGGTGACCTGCTCGGGTTCAAGCACATCGCAACGGCGATGACCGTTGAGCATGTGAAGCACTTGATCCCGGGGGATGATACCCAAGAGCCGATTGACGTGGCACAAAGCGGGCGTGCGGGCCAGAGGCGAAAGTCAAAAGTAATGACTTAACCTAGGCGTTGCATTAAGGTTCTCTTACTAGAATCGATATTGCGAATTTTCTTGAGAAGGAAATACCATGGCGGAGCTAAAGCAAGACCCCACACACGCGTTAAAGCACGAGCAATGTTATCTTTGTTTCACGACGCTGGTGGAACCGCCTCCGGCGAACGCTCCATCCCGTGAAAGCGTGCGCCGGGAGCACAAGGAATACATGGCCCGACTCGAAACCGAGGGACGCTTGTTTGGCGCGGGTTTGCTCAAGAACGAAAAGGACAATGAAGCCACTTCTGATCTCGGTTACGGCATGTTCATCCTGCGCGCCGAGACGAGGGCGGAGGCCGAGTCGATCGCTTTCCAAGAGCCCAATACAAAAGCAGGTCTGCGAACGATGAGAGTGGTGCCATGGGCTCGCGGGGAGGGCGATATCAATATTTCGATCAGCTTTACCAACGGTACCGTAAAGATCGATCGGCGCAGCTATCTACTCGACAATGGATAGTGCCGGGACGCTAAGCTTCACCTGAGGCCAGATCGTTCATGATCTCGGCCACGGACGCGAGTTTTTCTAACGCGCGCGCTTTGCCGATGACTTTCTCCTGGCGTGCCGACGCCACTCTCCCGCGCGCGCAGGCGCGGAATTTGGCCTCGACTTCGGCCGGCGACATGGGATTGTTGGGATGGCCTTTGGGGAAAATGACCTCGACTTCCCGGCTCTCGCCGCTGTGCAGAATCAGTTTCACCACGGCCGGGTAACTGCCCGGCGTGTACTTGTTCAAACTCGCGTCAGTGCGCACCGAGACTCGCGCCATCGCTTCTCTCATTTCGGGTTGCAGCCAGCGCCCAGGGGCAAATTGCGCTTCACCAATTTCGCCGTCCGAAAGAGCCGCTGCCGCAAGATAGTAGAAGCTATGATCCGCGCTTTCGCGGCTTGCCGGGTAGCGCCGTTGTTGGTCCGCCACTTGAGCGCTGACGATCGGGATATCGGCCATCACCACGTCGATGCGTTGAACTTCTCGCGCCGGGTCGGCGATGCCGGCGCGCGCTTGCAGCACGCCGGCGACCATGGTCTGGGCCGTGCCGATACAGGGATAGGCTTTGATAGCGGAGGTCATGATTCTATAGCGTTCGCCGATAGGTTGAGCGAGAAGATCCAATTTTGCCCCGGCGAGCATGCCGGTGCTCAGCCCGCGCGGGTGTTCGATCACCCCGAGTGAACCGGTCATGCCCTCGGCGGCAAACAACGAACACAGCACCGCTTGGCATGCCACCATGGCGTTGGCGTTCGCTTTGGAATTGGCCAGCTGCCCGGTGCGCACGACGGCGAGGGTGTTGCCATGGGTGGCCGACAGCGCGGCCGCGTGGGCAAGCTGATCCGCGTTCAATCCCATCAACCGGCCGGCGATCAAAGGCGCCGCCAATGCCGATGCGGTGGTGTGATCCCAGGTGCCGCGAGCCGGAATGATGTCCTGCATGCGGCAGTAAATCTCGTAGCCGAGCGCTACGCTGGCGATCACGCTCAGTCCAGAGGCGCGAAACTTTTCGCCGACGGAAAGCGCCACCGCGATATTGTCGCTCGGATGTCCCATCTGTCCGGGACCGGTGTAGGCATCGTTCAAGTCCAGCGAGCGAATCAAAATTCCATTCAGCAACACGGCCTGGGGTAGATTGACGCGCCGCGATGAGCCGATCACGGTGCAGTCCGGGTTGCCGCCGAGTTGGGCAAAAACGCGCGCCGCGCGGGCAAATGCCGGCTCCTCGGTCGCGGCCAAAGCGCAGCCGATGGAGTCGACGATCAGCGCCTTGGTATGCTCGACCACCTCCAATGGAATTGCCGCAGCAGCAACGCCGAGCACGTTGCCGGCGATTTGTTGGATTAGGGTAGGTCGTAAATCGCTAGCTGGTAAATCACTGCTGGCCATAAATCACCAACGAGCTTTACCCCGAGTCGGCCCGAGTCGCAACACGCTTTCTTTAATCGACTTTTCTTAATGGTGCCATAACTTCAGATGCATGAGCTTGTAAAAAGGAGCCGCCGACGGCGCCAATGTCGCTCAGAGACAATGGCAAACCGAAGAACGTCGACGTCGATCCCAAGACCCCCAACATTTAACACCCAGAGGTCAGCTCAGTCTGACCTTTAGCTCTCCAATGAATGTTCCACAACCGAACAAATCAATACTCAGGCGAGACCATTTGGCTCTTGATGATTGGCATGAAAAGTATCAACCGGATCATTTTAAAAAATCCATCCGCTCTCGCGGTCCCCAATTGTCCCCCAGGATTTTCTTTTAGAGGGTCTAGACTTAGGAATTGTTTCTGCTGAAAAACCCGGTTGCATTTGTGATTAATCATGAGCGCAGACTGAGAGAGCATTGATAAGTGAATCGCCAATCTTTAATTTGAATTCATGAGCATACGGCGGATGGATTCCCAGCAGAGTTTTTATCAC
>JBGTCC010000264.1:0-5602 GCA_041749055.1 Thermodesulfobacteriota bacterium
GACGATCCCACCGGCGCGACTTTGATCTTCGACGGCGAATCGTGGGCAGCATCGAAAAGTTCGCCGTCTTCGACGTCATTGGCAATCCCCGCGCCCAATCCCTGGATCCTCGACAACGGCGGCGAGTTATTTTGCGACAACACGGTTGCAGGCTTAGCGAAAAAACTCGGCGTCGATGCTGCTAGCTTGAGTCAAACCATCGAGGCGTACAATCGCGCGGTTAGCGCGAATGCCCCCAAGTCGTTGCCGGTGACACGAACCGGCAAACCGAAAGTGTTGCGCGCGCCCTTCTATGGCCTGCGGGTGGTCTCCGGCATCACCTTCACCATGGGCGGGATTGCCATCGACGGCAAAGGCCAAGCGCTCGATCAAACCGACCAACCGATCGCCGGCCTCTACGCCGCCGGCGACGCCATCGGCGGACTCATGGGCGGCTATCGCGGCGGCTACACCGGCGGCTTGATGCAAGCGATCGTGACGGGAATATTGGCCGGGGAGAATTCAAGTAGTCGTTAGCGATGGCGTCACCAAGCGAGCAAGCTCCGTTGCTGTCATGTTGAGCGGAGCGAAACATCTCGTCTTGTTCAGCCGCTTACAAAGACGAGATTCATCGGCTTCGCCTCGGAATGACAATCGCGATATAGCCTACTAGAGAGAAAACACGAATTTGCGGCTCCAAACAATTGCAAGATTTTTTGTTTTGCTGATTCTTTGCGTCGCTTTCAATAGCGCCGCCGGACAGAGTCATGCCCAAGAATCCAGAACCAAGATCCGCTTCCCCAACTCGGCCATGAGCGTCACTTCTCTCGCTCTGCTCGCCGCGCGGGACTGGAAACTATTTCAAGAACGCGGCCTCGACGCGGAAGAAAAAAGCGTTGAGCTCATGACGCGCATTTTGAAAATGGACCAGGAAACTGCCCTGGCTACCTACGCGGTATTTCTAAAGACCCTAAGCCCCGACGGCATCCCGTCCCGCGCCGGCATGGAAAATCTCGTCAAGTCGATCCAAGCTCAAGGCCGTTTCGTCGATAAGAAACCGGCCTTCAGCGACCTAGCCGACGACCGTCTGGCGAGGGAAGTCGCGAAAGAATTGGGTTATAAGGTTCAATAGACGAGCGATAAACGTTTCGCTCCGGGTTCACCGAAAAGCCAAGAAAAGCTAGGCCGCCGGTTTGGAATTCCGGCGGCCTAATCGTGTTGTTAGTTAGCGGCGATCGTGGTCGTCATGCTCTTAGTCGCGACGATCCCAGCCACGATTGGAATTCCGAGAGTATCGGTTATCACGCTCGATCTCATCCAAAATCGCCCGAATCTCCGCGCGATCCTGGGCGATGCGATATCGGCTGGCGTCGTTGCGCAGGTTATAGGCGAGCCTCGCCCTGGCTGCTTCCAATCGAGCATAGTCGGCGCGCAACTCCCCGCGATCCAATCGGCCGAAATTAGGGCGCTCCCGGCCATGACTGTGCCAAGGACTATCAGAAACCACACACCCGGATGAGGCCATCAAGGCTCCTGCCAATAGGCCACCAACTACCAGGGTTTTTATAGGGCTCATCGTCAATCTCCTTTTATTAGTGGTTTCCGTCATAAGTCTCGACTGCTCTTACCTACTTAGACGCGCAAAGGACAAAAAGTTACATGCCGGCTATGAATCGGTCCATAAACCGCACTTCCAGCTCCAAGATAGCTGTAACATGCCAATAAAAAAGGGATGCAGCATTCTGCATCCCTTTGGCATCCGTTTTTGACCGGCGATGAGTGCCGGCGGAGTAGCGATAACTTGTGTGGTCAGCTGCGTTCCATGGACCAGCACGATTCACTTGCCATTGTCATTGCTCGCTCTCTTCCCGATACAACCCGAGCGCTTCAGTCGACGGCCGATCGCTGATCGAAAACAGGATCGCGTCGTCGCTCATGGTGTTCTCGTGGGAGTGCCACATCCACGACGGCACGACGAAGATATCGCCTTGCTTCCAGGAAAATTCATTGGCGGACACTTTAGCCATGCCTTGGCCGCGAAAGGCGTAGTAAACCGTCGTACTGGTGTGGCGATGCGACTTGGTTTTTTCCTTGGGCCGCAGCAGTTGGATGGAACAAGAGCAGGTTGGCAGAGTATGGCCGCCGTCCACCGGATTGGTATATTCCAAGAGAATGCCGTCGCAGGGATCGCCGGCGCTTTCTTTGAGCGCTTGCAGCGCGGCATTGGTTTCGTCCCAGGGATACCGGTAGGGCGGCGCTTGAAATTCATTTTTCACCCAGCTCGGCCGGGTATGGGAAAATACTTTCGACGACAGATTGTCGGGCTTTTCCAGCGGCTGCTGCTCCTTTTTGAAATTCTCTTGGATCATTGCGCCGAAATGGGTCACAAGCCGGACATCCAAACCGTCGAGCCACATCACCGGCTCGGTGGAATTGTTGAAGTGATCATGCCAGGTCCAATTGGGCGTGGTGATAAAATCCCCTTCGAACATCGGGAAACGCTCGCCCTCGACAACCGTGTAAGCGTCGGGTGTGCCCTTAACGACGAAGCGGATCGCCGCCGCAGTGTGGCGGTGCGCCGCAGCGATCTCGCCGGGCTTCACCAGCTGCACCGAGATATGCACGGTGTTGGTCATCCCGGCGGACAGACCCGGATTGCGCATCTGAACTGTCCGCCGGCCGGCCTCGCCGGTGGTGATCAGCTCGCCGGACCAGTTGAGCGCTTGCATGATCTCTTCGCCATTCCACAGACAGGGCTTCACGGTCTGCGACCATTCCGAGTGCTCCCAATGGCCCTTTAAATTCCGCTCTTTCATCCACTGACTAAGTTCTTGCAAATCCATAGTTTCCTCCCGCCGGCTGATGACGATTCACGTGACTGTGATCCATACAAACGGCGCGCCTGACTGTCAAGCCAAGGACGCTCATCGCATATTGATTGACAGCATTTGGAGATTGTGGAAACTGCGTTGGTGATGATCCTCGTCCCGCAACCGCGCAGACTCGCCAATGTCTTACGAACTCTCTGCATTATCGCCGTACTGTTCGGTTCAGGCTGCCTCATCGATCAGATCGGCGGCGCCTTCACAAAACCGCCGGAACAATTGGAGCAACAAGCCTCCGATGCCACCAAGAAACTTATCGACCAAGCTTTCGCTGACATCGACCCGGCGCGGCTGGTCGACCTCCACACTCATGTGCTCGCTATCGGCACCAGCGTCAAAGACGCTTTCGTGAATCCGAAGATGCGCAGCGGCATCAATTTAGAGCGGTTAAAGTTTCTCATCTATGCCAGCGCTTCGGATATCAAGAATATCAACGACACCGATCAAGAATACGTTAACCGCCTGGTCCGACTGGCGCGGGCAAATAAACGCCAGGGCAAATATCGCATCCTTGCCTTCGACAAACACCACCGACCCGACGGCACGATAGATTTGACCAAGACCACCATGTATGTGCCCAACGATTACGTCGTCGAGCTGGCGCGCCAGCATCCCGATATTTTTCTCCCGGTGATTTCACTGCACCCCTATCGACAAGATGCCATCGAAGAATTGGACAAATGGGCCAAGGCGGGGGTGAAGTATATCAAATGGCTGCCCAACGCCATGGGCATGGAGCCGGCGAATCGAGCCATCGAGCCGTTCTACCGCAAGATGAAACAGCACAACATGATTTTGCTGTCCCACAGCGGCGAAGAACAGGCGGTGGAAGCGGCAGAAGATCAAGAGCTCGGCAATCCGCTCAGACTGCGCAAACCATTGGACATGGGCATCCGCGTGATCATCGCCCACGCCGCCAGCCTTGGCAGCTGCACCGATCTCGACAACGGCCAAGGCAACAATGCTAAGAAAGCCGACTGCTTCGATCTTTTCCTGCGTTTGATGGATGAAGCTAAATATCGTGGACTAGCCTTCGGCGAGGTCTCGGCGATGCTGCAATTCAATCGCATGCCGGGGCCGTTCTCGACACTGCTAAAACGCCAAGATCTGCACCCGCGCCTGGTCAACGGTAGCGACTACCCGCTGCCGGCGATCAACGCCCTGATCCGCACCCGCTCGCTTGCCAGCGATGGATTTATCACAAGCGAGGAGCGGACGGCGTTGAACGAGATCTACGACTACAACCCGCTGCTGTTCGATTTCGTCTTGAAGCGCACCATGCGCCATCCGGAGACGAAGCAAAAGCTCGCGCCGTCGGTGTTCATGGAAAACCCGGGATTGGAGTGATGGAGTACTGGAGTGGTGGAGTATTGGGTTCCGGACTCATCCGACACCCATCACTCCATGACTCCAACATTCCATCACTCCATTCCCTTTATCCCTTCACACACACCACCTGGCGCAGCGTGTGGACGATTTCGACCAAATCCTTCTGCGCGTTCATGACATCGTCGATTGGCTTATAAGCCATCGGCGTCTCGTCGATGACGTCGGAATCTTTGCGGCACTCGATGCCGGCGGTGGCTTTGATATGGTCGTCGAGACTGAAGCGCCGCTTGGCTTCGTTGCGCGACATCAGTCGGCCCGCGCCATGGCTGCACGAGTGAAAACTCTCGTCGTTGCCCAGACCGCGGACGATATACGAGCGCGCCCCCATGCTGCTGGGGATGATGCCCATGTCGCCCTTGCCGGCGCGCACCGCGCCTTTGCGGGTGACAAACACCTGCTGGCCGTAATGCTCTTCGCGCGCAACATAGTTGTGATGGCAATTGACCGCGGTTTCCGTCAGCGCAAACGGTGGCAACTCGCGGCAATTTTCCACCGCCTCGATTAACTGCTCCATCATCAGCTTGCGGTTGTACAGAGCGAAGTTCTGCGCCCAGCTCACCGCGTCGACATAGTCCGCGAAATGTTCGCTACCTTCCTCGAAGTAGGCCAAATCCCGATCCGGCAGATTCTTGATTTGCTGGCGCATATCCTTGCGCGCCAGATCGATGAAGAAGGTGCCGATGCGGTTGCCGACGCCGCGCGAACCGCTGTGCAGCATGAACCACACCCGGTCGCTCTCGTCCAGGCACACTTCGATGAAGTGATTGCCGGTGCCTAAAGTTCCCAAATGATTGACGTCGTTGCCGCGGCTCAAGTTGGGATATTTTGCGGTAATCGCTTTGTAGCCGCGCTCAAGCTGGCGCCACACGCCGATCTGCCGCTTGGGAATCTCGCCCCAAGCGCCGCGGTCACCCTTGCGGCCGTTCTCAGTGCGGCCATGGGGCACCGCCTTTTCGATCGCCGTGCGAATCACGCGCAGGCTATCCGGCAACTGGCTCCCGTTCAAAGTCGTCTGCACCGCCATCATGCCGCAGCCAATATCCACACCCACCGCCGCTGGAATGATCGCCCCCTTGGTCGGAATCACGCTGCCCACCGTCGCTCCGATCCCCCAATGCACATCCGGCATCACTGCCACCCACTTGAAGATAAACGGCATCGAAGCGACATTGCGCAACTGCTTCTCCGCCACCGCTTCCACGGCGACGCCTTTGGTCCAAGCTTTAATCGGCACGCCGTTCTCGGTGTGGATCGTGTTGTAGTTGCTATCGCTCATGGTTCTATCTTCCCAACTGGCGGCGCATCAACGCGTCGCCTTGCCCGTTAACCGCTATATCGCTTAGTATCTC
>JBGTCC010000265.1:0-2549 GCA_041749055.1 Thermodesulfobacteriota bacterium
ATTTTACTCCCCGTCGTTTATACCCCAACACAGTCCTTCAGTTAGCGCAGTAACATTTACTTGGCCGGCTTGGCGACATCAAAACGAAATGCCCGGAAGTGGCTCTTGCGGCCGACAAACCCGCTCCAACACTCCGGCCGTCGATGTAAATAACCACCGCGCTGCCCATGGGCGGCGACTTCCAGTTGGCCGGCGGCGTTGACGATTAGGCGGAGCAGCAGCTCCTTGCGATCACGCGCACCGCAGCCTAAACAGGTTCGCTCCGGCGCATCTCCCCGCTTCGCCACCGGACACTCAAGACGGCTCTTCCGGCGCTGCAGTGACTTCGGACGCCACATCGGCTTCGGTAGCCACAGCCACTTCTGGTTCCGGCGCAGGAGGCGGATTGGCCGCCAACTCGGCCTCCTTGGCGCGCTTTTCCGCTACATATATGACCGCCGATTTGTGCACCGCTTCGGCCTTTTCTTTGCTGATGCCTTCGATATCGAGCAACTCCCCTAATTCGCTGTCAGCTACGTCTTCGGCCGACTTGAATCCTTCTTGGTAAATCAACTCGGCGGCGATATCGCCGACACCCGGGATCGCACCGATTGACTGACGCGCCCGCCGCGTCTCTTCTTCCGCTTCCGCCTCGTTGCACACATCGATGCGCCAGCCCGTCAAACGCGACGCTAAGCGGACGTTCTGGCCCTTTTTACCGATCGCCAGCGACAGCTGGTCGTCCGGTACGATCACCTCCATGGTATGATCTTGATCGTCGATGATGATCTTGGAGACTTTGGCTGGCGCCAAGGCGCGGCAAACATATTCCGCCTGGTCGGGAATCCAGTGCACGATGTCGATTTTCTCGCCGCGCAGTTCTTGCACCACCGACTGAACTCGGGTGCCCTTCATGCCGACGCAAGCACCCACTGGATCGACATCATGGTCGTGGGAGACGACGGCGATCTTGGCCCGGCCACCAGGTTCGCGGGCGGCGCCTTTGACTTCGACGATGCCCTCGTAAATCTCCGGCACCTCTTGAGTAAACAATTGGATCAACATGCCTGGATGGGTGCGCGATAAAACAATCTGCGGGCCACGGCTGGTGATCTCGACGCTGACGATGTAGGCGCGAATCCGGTCGCCTTGGCGGTAACGCTCGCGCGGCACCTGTTCTTTTTCCGGCAGGATGGCGTCGGTGCGGCCGAGATTGACGATGATGTTGCGCTTCTCGAAGCGCTGCACGATGCCGTTGACCAGCTGTCCTTCGCGGCCTTTGAATTCGTTGTAAATAATCTCCCGCTCGGCGTCGCGCACGCGCTGCACGATATTTTGCTTGGCCGCTTGAGCGGCGATGCGGCCGAACAGGCTCGAATCCAACTTGGTCAGCAGTTCGTCGCCCACTTCGGCGTCGGGATCAAGGTTTTCATGGGCCGCTGCCAGAGTGATCTCAGTGGCTTCGTCTTGCACGGTTTCGACCACCGTCTTGGCTTCGAAGAGCTCCACCTCGCCGATCTCGGCATTGAACTGCGCCTCGATCTTGCGCTGATGGCCGAAAGTTTTCTTGGCCGCCGAGATCATGGCATTCTCCAAAGCGCTGATGAGGATCGCTTTGTCAATGCCCTTTTCCTTGCTGACTTGTTCGATAACTCGATTTAGATCCTGCTGCATATTAGGCACTCCAGTCGTGCTCGTAGTTGGATTTTTCGATAATTGAAAAAGGAATTTCCCAGCGCCTGCCGTCCTGATTGATCGCGACGGTCTGCGCCGTGACTTCGAGCAAGTTGCCAAGAAAGGCGCGCCGTCCGTCGATCGCCTCGCGGGTCCGCACACGGATTCGCTTACCGACGAAACCGGCAAAATGCTCGGGGCGCTTGAGCGGCCGATTGACACCGGGCGAGGAAACTTCCAGAGAATAAGCGCCCTCGACAATGTCGTCGTTCTCGTCCAGCAAATCGCTCAAGCTGCGGCTGACTTTGCTCAAATCTTCCATCACCGGGCCGCCTTCTTTGTCGAGATAGACGCGCAACACCCTGCCACCCCGGCTACCTTCATGTTTGAGTTCGATATCGACGACTTCCATTCCCTCGCTGGCCGCCAGCGGTTCGGTCATTTGCCAGATCCGGGTGAGGGTTGCATCCATGTTTTCTTGCCCCAGAAACAAAAAAAGCGGGCAAAGCCCACTTTGAGTACAACTCCTAAGTGTAGAGAATTTCTATCATGGCGATCGCCGCCAATGCAAGGGCCGAGGGCCGATTGGCCGTTGCGCCACCGCGGCCATCTGCTATGATTTCGCCACGTTAAAGCCAATGTTCATGAAAGCCGCGAATCATTCCAAAAAGCCAGCGCCGGCGCAGATCTCTTGGGAGCAAATCCTCAGCAACCTCGACGATGGCGTGATCACGGCGGAACCTAGCGGTACGATCAAATTTTTCAATGAAGCCTCGGAAGTCATGATGGAAATTTCATCTGCCGCCGCCACCGGACAAACCCTAGAGCAGATTTTCAAACGCGAGCCCTGGTTGATCGCGCTGGTCGACAAGACCCGGCCGCCGCGCTGCGAGAGC
>JBGTCC010000266.1:0-3630 GCA_041749055.1 Thermodesulfobacteriota bacterium
TCTGCGCGTGTCGTTTGCGAGCTTTGGGGTGATTTACTACCCGCACTTCGTCGCCAAGGAGTTAGGCTACTACCGTGACGAGGGCTTGAACGTCGAAATGATCGCCATGCCCGGCGGCTTAGCCACCCAAGCCCTGGTCGCCGGCGATCTCCACTTCAGCACGTCTTCGGGTTCGTCATTGAATGCCAGCCTGCGCGGCATCAAGCTCAAAGTCGTTTATGTAAATCTCGACCGGCCGCTGTATAAAATCCTCAGTTGGCGCGACGACATTCGCAAGGTGCCGGACTTGCGCGGCAAAAGCATCGGCATCGCCTCACGCGGCGATACCATGGAAGGCGCGGCTAATTTAATCCTGCGCAAATACAATCTCGACCCACTGCGCGACGTCGTCTGGGTCGCGCTCGGCACCGGCGGCCGGGTCACCTCGCTGGCGGCAAAGGCGGTAGATTCGGCGGTCTTGGGCTTCGCCGACTCCTTGCGCATGCAGACGCGGGGCTTCGCCGTTCACGAAGTAGTCAACATCGGCAAGGAAATTAAAATGCTCTACACCGGCTTGGCCGCGGCGGAAGAAACCGTCGTCAAGCGACCGGACCTGGTGCGGCGATTTTTACGCGCGACGGTGAAGGGGCGCGAGTTCGTTAAACGCAACAAAGTCCAGGCCCTCGCCCTCGGCAAAAAATACGACAAGTCGCCCGACGACGTGCGCAACGCCGACTACGACGCGACGCTGGAAATGATGACCGCCGACGGCACCGAAGATGCCGAGACGCAAAAGTCGGATATCGAGATCGCCAAGCGCATGGTCAACGTCCAGAGAGACGTGCCGGTCGAACAGATCTTCGACTTCCGCTTCACCAGGGAAGTTTACAAAGAGTTGCGCGAGCTCGGCTGGGAACGGGCTCTGAAGGCATCGAAGTAAATGCGAACAACGGTACGGCGTAAGGGGTAAAGGGACACCCCTCACGATTATCCTGGGAGAATTAGGTTGCTATGCAAATCGGCTTACTATTACATACCCGCCAACTGATCCGTGGCGAAGAGGCCGCCAAGAGCTTCGAACATCTGTGGGCCGACGCGGCGCAAGCGGAAGAGCTCGGCTTCGATCACATTTGGCTGGGCGATAGCGTCACGGTTTTGGACAAGGCGCGCGGCGATTGCTTGACGACTCTGGCGGCGCTAGCGGCGCGAACGAGCAAGATTCGTCTGGGCATCGTGCCGATGCTGCCGGCATTGCGCAATCCGGTGCTGCTCGCCCACGCGCTGGCGACCGTCGACGTCATCTCCAACGGCAGAATCACTCTGGCTGTCAGCGTCGGTCCGGTGCGCGACTACATTCAGCGCCAGTTCGCCGCCTGCGGCGTGCCGTCCCAGGAAAAGGCGGGAAGACTGAGCGAGACCATCGAGATCATGCGCCGGCTCTGGAGCGACCCCAAAATCGATTATGAAGGCCGTTACTTCAAACTGCGCGATGTCGGCATCCTGCCCCACCCGGTACAGCAACCCGGCATTCCCATCTGGATCGTCGCCGACCGCAACGACACCGGTTTCAAGCGCGTCGCCCGTTTGGGCGATGGTTGGGTCACCTTGGCGCCGACGCTCGAACGATTCGCCGGCGCCCGCGCAAAGATCGCTGAGCACGCCGAAAGCTTTGGCCGAGTGGGTAAACTGCGCGAATCGGCGCTCTACGTGACTTTGAATATATGTGAGGACGCGGCACGCGCGAAAGAGGAAGGTTGGCAATGGATGGAGAGATTCTTTGGCGAGCCACGCGCAAAGCTCGGACATTTCTTCACGATCTTCGCCACACCTGAAACATGCGTGGGCTTGCTGAAAGGTTACGTCGACGCCGGCTTGACGACGATCATAGCGCGCATCGCGTCGGAGGATGGGTTCGGACAGGCGCGGATGCTGTTGAAAGAAATCAAACCGCAATTGGACTTTTAATATGGAACCGCTCCGCCTCACATTATCGTGCAACGAATACGATCGAACGCGCTTTTTGGTCGATGGCACCGTTAAGGCAGAAGGAATCGATTTAAACGTTATCTCTCTGCCGTCGGAAGAGCGCCACCGACGTTTCTCCCGCGAACTGGAATTCGACGTATGCGAGCTCCAGATGGGCGTGTTTCTCGGTTGGATGGCCCGCGGCGCGCCGTTCACGGCGATCCCGGTGTTTCCGCACCGCAAGTTTTGCCACGGCAACGTGCTGGTTTATGCCGCGAGCGGTATTCAAAAACCCGCCGACCTCGCTGGAAAAATTATCGGCATGCGCGCCCACTTCAATCCAGTATCGCTCTGGATGCGCGGCCTGCTCCAGGAAGAATACGGTGTGCCGGCGCGATCACTGAGAATGCGCACCAATCAGCAGGAGCAAGTTCCTGGTTGGCAACCGCCCGATTGGATGGAAATCGAGCGCATTCCGAAAGGGCAAAAAGTCGAAGAACTTTTGCTGCGAGGCGAAATTGACGCCTGCATGCTGCCTGAAATCAGCTTCAAGCTCGCTCGCAACACGAGCGGAGTGCGCCGCTTGTGGCCGAACTTTCGCGACGTGGAAAAGGAATATTATCGGCGCACGCAGATCTTCCCGATACGCCATGTCGTGGTAGTAAAGAATGCGACACTCGAACGCCACCCGTGGGTAGCGCGCAGTCTCGTCGATGCATTCACCAAAGCCAAGGAGATGGGCATCAAACATGTCAGCGACACACGGCGATCATTTCTCGCTTGGTACGGCGCCGAGTTGGAAGAAGAGAGAGATCTCTTCGGCGATGACGCCTGGCCTTACAACATCAAAGATAACCGGGTCGTGTTGGAGACCATGACACGCTTTGCCGAGTTGGTCGGCGTCACGGGCAGAAAGCTTGCAGTCGAGGAACTGTTTGTCGAGAGCGCGTTGGCCGGCGAATCCGGGTGATACGCCGAACTATTTCTTTTCCTCGGCGCCGGCTCGGACCCACTCGGGGCGATAACGGTCGTCGGTGACGCCGGCGACGGTGTAGCCGGCATCGACCACCAAGCTTTCACCGGCGATAAACTTGGCATCGTCGCTGGACAGAAAAATCGCCGCGCCGACCAAGTCCTCGGCTCTTGCCAAGCGCCCATAGGGCATGCGGCGCAAGCGCTCGCCGCTTTCTTCTGGACTCGATTCGGCGTCGGCCATGGGGCCGCACAACAGCGCATTAGCGTTGACGCCGTGGCAGGCCCATCCCTGCGCCACGGCACGGGTCATAGAGTCGATACTCGAATGAGCCGCGCTACTGCACACGGAATCGCCGGAACCCATCCGCGCATTCGTCGATGCGATGTTGACGATCTTGCCGGATCGCTGCCGAGCCATAACGCTCCCCACTGCCTGGCAGAAAAGATAATAAGCTTTCGGCCCTTGGTCCATGGCGCGGTTGAATTCCGCCGCACCGTCGCTGACTCAACCTGTGCCTTGCGGGTGACATCGCAAGCAAAACTAGCTGCACGCCGGCCTAGAGCACGCAGCTCTACTGCCAACCGATCCGCCACCTCGGCCTGTGCATCGAGGACCACACATTTCAATGTGAATTATTTAGAAGATGACGAGGCGGGTTTATCAGAAAGCGCGCAATCGTGTCAATCAAATCGGAACTATTGTTGATTATT
>JBGTCC010000267.1:0-2867 GCA_041749055.1 Thermodesulfobacteriota bacterium
AGGTTTTCGGGTCGGCACTGGTATCGACGTTCTGCACGGGCGGCAACATTATAGGTTGCACGAAGTTCTGGTTGAATTTCGCGCCGACCTGGTATTGCGCGCCGGCGAAGGTTCCATTGCTCGGTTGCGTGTCGGTCTTGTTCACGGCAGAGGTTAATTTTTTGAAATTATAACGATAACCGCCGCCGGTCTTAGGATCGGCTTCGTAACCGCCGGTGTAGCGCTGGTCGGGTTTGAGCTTGGCCGGCATGGGCGTCGGCGGGCCGAAGTATTGATCGTCGGTAAAGCCGGGTTCCCTGTCGCCATTCATGTTGTTGGTGCGCACCGACTTCCAGTGCCAGACATCGCCTATTTCACCCTTGGTGTAGTGCAAGCCGTGCTTATCGCCGCGCTCGGCGTGGGGCCCGGTACCGATGTGACACGTATTGGCGCAGTTGCCATTAGCCACGTCGGTTATGTAGACCGACAGTTTGTCCTCGTAGTAGAGATTCTCATCGGCGTTGTCGAAGGCGGTTTGCAAAACTTCCCAGCCATCGACGGTTTTTCTGAGCGGAAAGCGTTTGTAGCTGGCGTCGGCATCCTTCCAGCGAAACTGGAAATAAACATGCTTGCCGTCGTGCACGGCTTTGACCGCGACATCGACATGGCCATCGGGATTGTTCATGCCTTTGACCGTGCGGATGGTTTGACTATCGGCGATTTTCCAGGCGGCGTCATTGGGGTCGCCGTCAAGAGTTGGCGCTTCGACGGCCGACGGAATGCGCTCGGCGATGAGTTCCTGCGGCACTTCGCTCCAGGCGTAGAACCAACCGAAGTAGGCGACGCCGAACAGCATGCCGACAAAGCCGGCGCGCAGGTGGGGCAGATGGAACCGCGCTTTAAATATCGTCCAGAAGCGTCCGAAGCACCACTGCAACACCGAATGGAGGATCGCATAGGGGATGAATAGGTAGGCGACAAAGGCGTGGAGAAATCTAAAGGCGGTGTAACCGCCGAGCCACTCCAATGGCCCGCCGTCCATCGGGAAGGCATCCGGCCAGTACATCACTGCGCCGCTCAACAGCAAGATAAAGATAAATAGAAACGACACCCAGTAGACCAGCAAATTAGCCGACCATAGGGCGCGCTTATTGCGCCAGAAGTCTCCTTTATTGATTCCCTCGCGCATTTTCTGCATATCGCGCGAGGTAAAGCGCAAGCGGGTCAAGGTGCGCGAGCGCAGCAGATAAATAAAATAGAGCACCACGGTGGCCAACACCGCGAAGGCGAGGGTGACATGCAGGTCGATCAGATTGACGCCGAACATGGTTCCGGTCGGGGCGATCGAGCCGATCATTGACGACCACCAACCAGTCTGTCCGCCGAAAGGGCTGTCGATATAACCCCAGCCCAACCGCATGCCGGACAGGATGGCCAGGACGATCAGTAGCACCATCGACCAATGGCTGACGGTGACAAACAGATGTGCTCTCGGGCTTTGCGGCGCTCTGCTATCCGATGGGTCGGTGTCGTCGCTGTGCAAAGAGATCGGCGCGGTGGTTACTTCGTCGATCGGGGTTGTCGGTTGCTTCTCGCTGTCGGACATTATCTCTTTCTAAAAACTTATGGTCGTATTGGCTAGACCCCAACTCCACAGCTAAATAATCGCAGCGGAGTTAGCGTCCGAATGGAATCCAGCCATAATTGTGCCAACGGTCGAGTAGAGAAAATTCCCATGGCCATGGGCAACTTGGGAAACTTGCGCGCCAAACTTCACCCTTAGATGGAGGCTTGAAATTGTCCTTGCGATGATAATTGTCCGTTATTGGTCTAATTTGGTCGGTCGGATGATTTGCTCCAGCGCGATTGAAGCTCAGCAGACTCTACGCCATCGCTTGCCGAGTTAGGTAAATTCTGTATCGATCTAGGACGCCGCCACGCCGCCGCTCCGGGCGCATGCCATACGCCCAGCCGATATCCTCTCGGGGTTATTTTGCGTACATTGCCTCCCGATTGACCTGAGCAAGGTCGAAGGGTGCGGCAAATCTCCTAATCCGTTTACTAGATGTGACCGTTCTTCTTTGGTTGCGTCTGTATCGCGCTGGCTCGTTTGCGGTTAAGTCATGCGGCCTTGAACAGTGCAACTTGAACATTTGAACGAATTATTCTCTTGCCCGCTTGACCCAACCGCCACGCATACTTATAAATTTCTCGATTAACTTTTGCTTGGAGGTCGGATGGCTATACGGGTTGCCGGAATTTGTGGGAGTTTGCGCGAGGCTTCGCTAAACAAAGGGTTGCTGAGAGCGGCGGCGGAGTTGGCGCCGGCGGGGATGGAAATTCAAATCTACAATCGGCTGGGCGATATTCCGCCGTACAACGAAGATGTCTTCGTAAACGGTGATCCCGAGCCGGTGGCGGATATCAAACAATTTATCGGCGGCGCGGATGCGATGCTAATCGTCACGCCGGAATATAACTACGGCGTGCCTGGAGTTTTGAAAAACGCCATCGACTGGGCGTCGCGGCCGAGCGGCAAGTGCGTGCTCAACCGCAAGCCAGCGGCGCTGATGGGCTGCTCTCCTGGCTTGGGCGGGACGATTCGCTGCCAGCACGCGCTGCGCCAGTCGTTTGTCTTCACCGAGACCCATGCGATGTCGCAGCCGGAGATCAAGATTCCTTCGGCGGCGCGGCTGTACGATGGATCGGGCAAGCTTACCGACGAGAATACCTTGCAGCATGTGAAGAAGTTCCTCGAAGCCCTTGCAGTGTGGATCGGGCGCTTCAAGGATTAGCTGTTCAAACGTGAAAGGCCGGCAAAGACAAAGATGTTGACACTGAGGAAGCTCATCGGCTAGTCTCGCCGCCAAATAGCGAGTTGGTTTGTC
>JBGTCC010000268.1:0-2257 GCA_041749055.1 Thermodesulfobacteriota bacterium
GTCTGGTTAAATGTCTATATGCCCGGCGAAGGAACCAACGGCCTGCACTACCACAACACCGATGAAACTTTTACGGTCATCGAAGGGTCGGGCCACATCGTCCATCGCGACGGCAGCCGGACCAAAGTTGAGAAGGGCAGCGTGGTGCTGCTTCCCGCCAGGTATTACTACGACATCAAGAATACCGGCGACGGCGTCATGGCGCTGCTCGGCAACCGCGCCGAAGGCTTCGGCGGGCCGACGATCTACCTCGATCCGGCGATGAATGTGAAGATGAAAAATAGGAAACAGTTCGGCGATATCTAACGCGTGGCCGCGTTAGCAGTTCAAGGTTCAATGGTTCAAGGGTTCAAGGTCAGAAACCGGATAGTGCGCGATTAACTAAACGTTCCGCGTGCCGAATGACTGGCATTTCTAATTGGGGGTAGCCGCCATGGGAATCATCGACGCCGATACGCATATTGACGAAACCGATGACACTTGGGAGTTCATGACGGGCGACGATCTCAGGTTCAAACCGACGACCCAGTACCCAGCCAATCCCGATCCGAGCAAAGTCCCGACCCGTTATTGGCTGATCGATGGGCGGCGCCAACTGCGTTTTATTCGCGGCGACGAAGAATCGGGGACGGTGGTGGAATCGCGCGAACTGTTGGATGTCCAAGTGCGGCTCAAACACATGGACCAGCTCGGCACCGATATCCAAGTCATCTACCCGACGGTTTTTCTCATGGAGGCGACCGAGAAGCCCGAAGTCTCCAGCGCGTTGCGGCGCAGCTACAACCGCTGGCTAGCCGATCGCTGTGGGCGATCGGCAGGCCGATTGCGCTGGGTTTGTCTGCCGCCGCTGCACAGTATGGACGAGACCATCAAAGAGCTGCGCTTCGCCAAGGAGCACGGCGCGTGCGGCGTCTTGAAGAAAGGCGATCGCGAGGCCGACAAATGGATCACCGATCCGTACTTTCTGCCGCTTTACGCGGAAGCGGAAAAGTTCGACCTGCCAATCTGCATTCACACCGGTTCGGGTATCCCCGATTTTTCCCCGGCGCGGGATTTTTCTTTAGCGCAGTTCTGGCGCACCAAAGCCGCGGCGGTCAACGGTATCGAGACCTTGATCGTCAACAACATTCCGGCGCAGTTTCCCAAGTTGCGTTTCGGCTGCATCGAAGCGGGCGCTTCGTGGGTGAACTTTGTCGATTATGACCTGCGCCGGCGGATGAAGTCGCGCACCGGGCGGGTGAGCGTATTGGGCGGACCGCCAACGATAATCAAGAGCAATGTCTACCAAGAAAACCGCATCTATATCACCTGTCAGGTCGATGAAGATTTGCCGTACATTTTGAAATATGTCGGCGAGGACAATCTGATCGTCGGCTCGGACTACACACACCGCGATCCGTCCATGGAGTTGGAGTTTCGCACACTATTGCAACAACGAGCCGACCGGGGCGAGATTCCAAAGACGGCGGTGGAGAAGATCCTCTATGATAATCCCAAAGCGTTCTACGGGTTATAGATTATTTGACGGGGCGCGGGTGAACAGGTGGCCTGGCATGCAGCTCTTTAAAAACCCGCCGATCCGTATTAAGCAATGAAGAAAGAAAACTATCCAATCGTAAGGAGAAGCTGCCGTGCGCATAATTGACGCTGACACTCATATCGACGAAACCGATGCCACATGGGAGTTCATGTCGGACGGCGATCTGGCCTATAAGCCGACGACCGCTTATCCATCCAACCCCGATCCGAAACTGCCGCCGGCGCGCTATTGGGTGATCGAGGGCAAGCGTCAAGTTCGCTTCATCCGCAGTGACAAGGATTCCGGTACCACCGTTCAGACGCGTGAACTGCTCGACGTCGACGCCAGGCTCAAACATATGGATGAGCTCGGCACCGATATTCAGGTGATTTATCCGACCTTGTTTCTAATGGAAGCGTCGGAGAATCCCGAGGCGAGCACGGCGACGCGGAAAAGCTACAATCGCTGGCTGGGCGAGCGTTGCAGTCATTCGGGCGGCCGCTTGCGCTGGGCATGCATGCCGCCGGTGCAGAAAATCGATTCGGTGCTGGAGGAGCTGACCTGGGCGAAAGAGCATGGCGCCTGCGGCGTCGTAAAAAAAGGCGACCGCGAAGCTGGGAAGTATCCCGCCGATCCCTATTTCGAACCGCTTTATGCGGCGGCGGAAAAACTCGATTTGCCGATCTGCATTCATACCGGCTCCGGAATTCCGGATTTTTCGCCGGCGCGGGAGTTCTC
>JBGTCC010000269.1:0-6937 GCA_041749055.1 Thermodesulfobacteriota bacterium
ATGGATGGCCCAAGGCATGCACCGGATAGTAAGTCGTGAACGCATCCATGCCCATGTGGTGCAACGCGCCGACGTGGACGGCGAGGCAGCAGCCTAATTTTTCCGCTTCTTCATAGAGCGGCCAGTAAATCTTATTGCCGAAGTGGCCTTGGATCGCTTCGCCGTTGGACGGCAGCATGCCGCCCAACATGCCGAGCTCTTTGACTGCGCGGCGCAATTCGACAATCGCCGCGTCGACATCCTGGAACGGAATCAGCGCGACGCCTTTGAGGCGCGGGTTTTTGGTCAAAAACTTTTCATGGAGCCATGTATTATAAGCTTGGCAAGCGATCACCGCCCAGTCGGGCGCCATGATGCGGCCGACGGCTAGGCCCGCAGTGGGGTACAGTACGGTCCAGCTGATGCCGGTCTTTTCGAGAAACTCAGTCCAGGCCGCGGCGTCGGGGTTGCCGGTGGCGCGGCGATTCTCTTTCAAGTAACGAAAGTGCAGATGATCGAATTCGGGAAACAGTTTCGCCATCTGATTGCCCTTGGGCATATACTCGGCGATCTCGTCGCCGCAAATGTGATCGTTGATATGGCCGTCGGCATCGATGATTTGCATGGCGTCTGCTCCCCAGCGATTCGCATTGAGTGGTCAGAGTTCAGTCGGAAATCTACGCTGTTTCACCGGCGCTTTGCAATCTTTTCACCGCTTCTGCTATGGTCGTGCGGCTGGCGGGGGATGGGGAGAGCCGTTTAGCAGCGCTTGTGGTTATTTACCTATCGAGAATCGAGGGGGGAGCAGACAGTGGAATGGATTTTTCAAACGCATGATACCTTGGCGTTTCTTTTTCTTCGGTTTGGCTTGGCGGTGACGTTTTTCATGCATGGGACGCAGCATGCGTTCGGTTGGCATGGCGGTAAGGGGCCGAAGGCGCAAGTGACCAACTGGCGCGACAAGTACGGTATCCCGCTGCCGATGGGCGTCTTGGCCTTGGTCATCGAACTATCGACGGTGGTGTGCATGGCGCTGGGCTTCTTGGTCCGGCCCGTGGCCTTTGGCTTGGCGGTATTTATGGCGTTCGCGACGATTTTGAGCCACTGGGAGCACGGCTTTTTTCTTTCCTCTGCAGCAGGAAAGGGCAGCGGCATAGAGTACACGATGGCGTTGATGCTCATGGCCCTGACCATAGCGGTCGGCGGCGCCGGTGCGTGGTCGGTGGATATCCTGCTGGGCCGGTAAACCAGGTGAGACCGTCGAAGTGCTGGGCACGAAATTAAAGCTGTGCTCTGAATAACTTGGCTTCGCGGTCGGGCCAGAAAATTGCGGCATGACCGCCACTTTTTGACTCGCCATTCATCGGATCGGACGGCAAAACCGAAAAGTTCACCATTCCGCGAAAGCCGTGAGTTTTGTGAAGTCGAACTGTCGCGCTGATTGGTGGCATTTGCGGCGAAGCCGCTTGCCCGCTTCCGCTACTGCAATTTTGTTCTTAATTCTTCGGTAAGCTTAGCGAGTTCGACATCGTCTGGATTGATTTCCAGAGCACTGCCGAACTCTTCCAGGGCTCTTTGGATCATGCCTTTGGTGAGATAAACGCGGCCCAGATTGATGTACGGGAAATGGCGCGGCTCATAGCGTTTGGCGTTTTTTGCTCGCTCAAGCCAGGGGATGGCGTCGTCAAGTTTTTGCTGTTGCATCAAATAGACGCCGATGTCGTTGTAGGGATTGCCAAATTCGGGATCGAGCTCGATGGCGATCTCGCATTGGGCGATGGCTTCGTTCAAGCGGCCCTTAAAGCTATAGGCCCAGCCCAGATAGGTGTGAGCGTCGGCCGTGGGGTAGAGCGCGATTGACTCTCTATAGAGCCGGATGGCGGCGTCGAACTCCTCGGCCATCTGCAGTTTCATCGCATCTCCGATGAGCTCGATGGCGCGCTCTTGATCTTTGGTCGTAGCCATATCCGTGCGCTAGCTTACTCTGATGTCTCGATTCATTTCAAACTCCCCAGGCGCCGCTTAATTGAATATTGGCGCCGTTGACGTAGCGCGCTTCGTCGGAGAGCAGATAGCGCACCGCCGCCACGGCGTCGTCGACGCTGCCGACATAGCCGGCGGGAATCATCTTCACCATCCGGTCAAGTTCTTCCTTGGGCGCGCTGCCGGAGTCGATAAATCCGGGGGCAACGCAGTTCATCGTGATGCCGTCGGGCGCGATTAACTTAGCATACGAGCGCGACAAGGCCAGCAAGCCGACCTTGGCGATGTAATGGGCGGTCAGCTGGGGCTGAGCGATGAGTTGCTCGGCGTTGGCCATGCTGAAGGACACGATGCGCCCCCATCTCTGCGCCTTCATAATCGGCACGACGGCTTGGGTCAAATAAAAAACCGCATGGAGATTATTATCGACCATGTCGTGCCAGCCGGCGTTGGTTTCCTGCAAGAGCGACACGCGGTGATAGGGCCCGGCGCCGTTGATCAGGGCGTCGATGCGGCCGAATTCTTGGTGCACGCGCTCGACCAACCGAACGGCGGCCTCGGCCTTGGAGACATCGCATCGCACTGCCATGCCGCCGCTACCGTTTTGTTTGACGCCAGCGATAACGTCGGCCGCTTCATCGGCGCTGGTGCGATAGCAAATCGCCACCGTCCAGCCGCGCGCTGCCAGGTCCAATGCGACGGCGCGGCCGATGCCTTTGGCGCCCCCGGTGATCAGTGCAACTTTGTTGTCCATTGAGTAGTTCCGTCGAGAGATTTACGATGCGGCGCCGATAAATTTCAATCGTCGATGGCTAGTTCCGGTTCCGGATTCGCAACGCCATCGCCTTCGACCCAAGGTTTGAATTTGTCGTAAAGTTCGTTGAGCTTCCCTTTGTAGTGTTCGACGTTTTCGTCGGGGTTCTTCTTGTCCCATTCCGACGCTAGTTTGCAGTTGCCGCTGATCTTAACCTTGGCTTTGCTACCGGTGACGTAATAGGAAATCTGGTCGCCCGCCTGATAGGGGCGATCGGCTTTGAGCGCCAGTTCGTAGGGCGCGGCGGCGTTGCGCTTCTTGGCTTTGACTTTCGCTTGGTAATTCTCCAGTGAGTCCTGCAGGGTCTCGGTTTTCGCCAGCCAAAAAATATCTTTGCGATGATTGGCGACATCGTCGGCATAACGATGGTAAAGCTCGGGAATTTTTTCTTTATCTCCTTTGAGCAGTAGCGTCAGCATCTCTTCCAGCCATTCGCGCTGGAACAGTTCCAACCCTCGCGAGCGCAGCCCGGAGCCTTTGATGCGCAGCCGGCCCAGCTCGTCGAGCAGGGCGTAGTTTTTCATCTTGTAGCTGAACATGGCCGGGTAGCGGCCATCGAGTTCGAGCTCGATGCCTTTGGGCAGAACTTCGCCGAGATCGGCGATCAGTTTCTCTTCGTCGTCGGCGGTCCTGACACTCTCCGGTGGTACGAAGTAGATGCCGTCGGTGTCGACTTCGATGATCTTGGCATCCTTGTTTTTCAGCCAGGCGACGGCGGATTGGATCAGCTCGCGGCCCTTGGCCGTAACCTGATTGGCGGCGCTGAAATCGTTGAAGTGGGCCATCTGAAAACCCAAGTAGCCGTAAAACGAATTGATGAGAATTTTGAACGTCGACTGCAGGGCGTTGAAATAGACTCGACCTTCCTCGTCCTTGGCGTCGCGGGCGAGTTCCTTGGCTTTGACGCGGAAGGTACGCAGATCGCTCAGGAGACCGGGAAAGACGCCGAGCTCGTCTTTCTTTGGCAAGTATTTGTAAACCAGCATGATCGACGGGTAGAGCGAGGTGACGTCGCAGTGGAGCACCCGATTGGCCGTACCCTGATACTCCATGTCGGTGAAGCCGCCGACGACGGCGCCGACCTCGTCGGGGTAGGGCACGGAATGGCGCCGATGCAGATACTCGCGCAGGAACAGGGCGTCGATTTTGGTGGCGTTGCCGCGCAGCGGCATGTTCTGGTAGCTGAACGGGAAAATTTGCGCCTGGACGAAGTAGCTGGGCGAAAGGATCTCGGAGATCGCCCTGGTTTCACGCACGTCGTCGAGGGCGTAGTGAAACAAGGTGTCGGGATCATGATCGAAGTACCAGCTGGTCTTGTCGCCCGGCACATAGGTGCGCCCGGCGCCAACGACGCCAAAATGGCGCGCGATGTCTTTCAAGCCGAAGCTCTCCAGCTCGCGAGTGGCGACATCGTAATGCTGCGCGAGAATCCAGGTGTCGATGATATGGCGGCCGAAGATTTCATATTTCCGATAGGTGATTGTCCGCTCGGCCATCTGCATGCGCGACCCATGGCCGCTTAAGCGCGAGCCGTCGCGGCCGAAGTTGAGTGCGACTTTGTGGCGCTTGGCGCGGGCTTCGATATATTCCAAATCGAAGCGAAAAATATTATGGCCCTCGATCACGTCCGGGTCGCGCCGCTGGATCTCTTGCACCAGCTCACGCAGCATCTCGGCTTCGCTGTACTCCTTGCCTGAGATGAGCCGCTCCCAACCGGTGGAGTCGCACAGAGCGATGGCGGTGATACGGTCGCTCTCCCGCGCGGCACTGGGAAAATTAAAATCGCTCTGGCAATAGGTTTCGATGTCGAGCTGTAAGCGCTTCAACTCGCGAAAGGTCATGCCGAGAAAATGTGTCCTGCCGGAAAGTAAAAGAAATTGTTGCAGAGGGTCGCTGAAATACCAATAAGGCGCGTCGCCGGCGGAGGGTGTCTTGCCGGTCTTTTTCTGCAAATAGACCTTGGCGTCGTCGAGCTGCTTCAAGTCGGCGAACAGCGCCAAACGGTTGAAGGCGCCGCCGCCGGCGAGCTTTTCGATTTGCGCTTCGCCACTCCAGCCGCTGAGAGGGTCGTCGCCTTCGAGCAGCATTAACGGCTGCAATGTCGCCGCTTCGCCGCGTACCGTTTCGCCGTCGCGAAAAAAGACCTTGACGCTGGCGTCGCCGTCGACTTCGTAGGCGATGGCGGCCGCCGTGGCGTCATGGCCAAACAGGACTTCGTTTTTTTGAAATAGCGGGAGTAGTTGTTGCCGTTGTACTAGCATATTCTCAGCCCCGACTATAGCAAACCGCTCGGGTTTCTCCTAGCCGCTTGGGCCGGGTGAGTGACGCTCGTGCCAATAAAATTCTTCGTCGAACCCCGCTTTTAACTTTAGGGTTTGGCCTGGATTATGGTAAATTAACAAAAGTTATGGACCCGCTCATTTTTGACAGCCGCCCGACGCTGCGCAGCCCGACCCTGGTGCTGGCATTTGCCGGTTGGAGCGATGCCGGGGCATCGGCGACGATGGCGTTGCGCTATCTGGTCGACAACCTGATGGGCAAGAAATTCGCCAGTATCGATCCGGAAGAGTTTTACGATTTTTACCGCCAACGGCCGGTGGTCCGGTTGAATGACGCCAAGATTCGCGAGATCCATTGGCCGTCCTTTGATTTCTATCATGGCGCCAGTCTCGGCATTGAGAAGGATTTTATTTTCGGTATTGGCGCCGAGCCGCATCTGCGCTGGCGAACCTTCACTGAAACCATGTTGCGCTTCGCCCGCGAGTGCGAGGCGGAGAGGGTCGTGACCTTGGGCGCCCATCTCGACGAGGTGCTCTACACCCGGCCGGTGCCGCTCACCGGATTTTCCACCGATGCTAAATTGGTGGAGCAGTTGGATCTCGCGCCGTCGCGCTACCAAGGCCCCACCGGCATTGTCGGTGTCTTGACCGACGCTTGCCGCCAGAGCGGCGTGGAGAATCTCAGCATTTGGGCGTCGCTGCCGCACTATCTCAATGTTTCGCCCAACCCGCGCGGCAGCTTGGCGCTGCTCTTGCGGATGAACCAATGGCTCGGCTTGCGTGTCGACACGACGCCGATGGAACGGGCCGGCGCCGATTTTCAGGCGAAGATCAACGAAGCCGTCAACGCCGACCCGAAACTTTCCGCTTACGTGCGTGAATTGAAGAAACGGGAATTCGAACAGTGAAACTTTCCGTCCTCGTCCCGGTCTACAACGAAGAGCGCACGCTGGAAGAGGTCGTGGGGCGGGTCTGTGCTTTCCCCGTCACGAAAGAAATAATTCTCGTCGACGATGGCTCGCAAGACCGCAGCCGGGAAATTCTCGAGCGCTTGGAGCAGGTCAACAAGGCGGTCAACGATCCGCTTAACCAAGTTCGAGTCTTCTTTCAGCCCGTCAATCAAGGCAAGGGCGCCGCGCTGAAGACCGCGCTGAGCCATGCCACCGGCGATGTGATTCTGATTCAGGACGCCGACCTGGAGTACGATCCTAAAGACTATCCGGTGCTGCTGGCACCGATCCAATCCGGCTTAGCCGATGTCGTCTATGGCACCAGGTTCGCCGGCGGCGGCGCGCACCGGGTGCATTTCTTTTGGCATTCGCTGGGCAACCGCGGCTTGACCCTGTTATCGAATATCCTCACTAACCTTAATCTTTCCGATATGGAAGTCGGCTACAAGGTTTTTCGCGCCGACGTTCTAAAAGGTATTGAGTTAGAGTCAAAGCGTTTCGGTTTCGAACCGGAAATCACCATAAAGCTCGCCAAAAAGCGCTGCCGGTTCTACGAAGTGCCGATCTCCTACCATGGCCGCACCTACGAAGATGGTAAGAAGATCACCTGGAAAGACGGCGTTGCGGCGCTATATTATATGCTGCGATTCAGGTTCTCCGATTGAGCGGTTGCGGAATAAAAGCGGGAGCGGCATGCTGCGCTCCTGCCGGTTCTTCGATCATTCTTAATCGTTAACCGCGCGCACCTTCGTTCCACAATTCATCCATGTAATCGCGCAGCGCTTCTTTAAGCGGGAACTTGGGCCTGTAGCCGAGTTCGGCTTGGCTGACGCTGATATCCATTGGAATGCTGCGGCTCTTGTCGGCGGCGCTGCTGCCGCTGACTTTCACTTCCAGTTTGGGCGCGACTTCGCGCACCACCTGAGCTAATT
>JBGTCC010000270.1:0-3935 GCA_041749055.1 Thermodesulfobacteriota bacterium
CGCGAGCTCGCCAAAGTCATCGTTCGGGCCGTCGTCTTAGGCGACGGCCCGCAATTAACATTGCACCACCTCCCCGCCCGCGTCATCGGCGCCCAACCACCCGGCGGTGCGGAAGCAGTGTCATTCCACGACGCCATCAACAGCTACCGCCGCGAGCTCATCGTCCGCGCCCTCGCCGCCGCCCAAGGCAACCGCGCCAACGCGGCCAAAGCTCTGGGCATGCACCGCACCCATTTCATGAAACTGTTGAAGGCGCTGCAAATCACTTGAAAACAGTCCGTAGTAAATAGTTAGTAGTAAGGAGATTCGGATTCCGGACTCCTCACTACTTACTCCTTACTTGCCCAAGCCAAGTGTCGCATTTTGGCTACACCGAGTAGCAAAATGACTACTTGGCCAGGGCTCGCAGAGCTTTCGCACCCCCGGCTCAAATGCCGAATCCCCCATATCTTTAGTACGTTAGATAAGGTCTATCGATGCCTCTATTCTGGTACAACGCTTGCGCTAGAGAAGTTCGTAAGTTCTCTGTGCTTTGTTTATGCGCTGTACGCCATCCTTTGCCAACATATTGGTTGCTCGCCCCGCCGATGCAGCCCTGCCGGAAGGTTGCCGAAAATTCATGATTGCTAAATTTACCGCTGTCATGGCCATTTGGATGGCAGTGCTGGTTCCGCCCGCCCCCGCTGTGGAATCCAACAAAGTTGCACGGATAGGATTTCTGACTGCCGGCGGTTCCACAGTCCCGCCGGGATTCGTGCAAAAGCTGCGCGATCTTGGTTATGTCGAAGGCAGCAACATCGCCTTTGAACTGCAGATGAGGCGCAGTCCGAACAGCGACTGGTCCGAACCTGTAGCTCAACTCATCAAACTGAAAGTCGACATCATCGTCGCCGATGGTTCCAGCCCGGCGACCGCAGCCTTGAAAGCGACGAAAACGATTCCCATCGTCATGACCAGCAGTACCGACCCGGTCGGCATCGGCTTGGTCGCCAGCTTAGCTCAGCCCGGCGGCAACGTCACCGGGCTGTCGAGCGTCAGCGGCGAGTTGGGCGGCAAGCTTTTGGATATTTTGAAGGAAATCATGCCACGCCTCTCACGCGTCGTGATCCCGGGGCCGGCGCCGGGGAGCCCGACTCAGGATTTATTCATGAAGGAAACCATGGCACCAGCGCGGGCGTTCAAGGTGGAACTCATCCGCGTCGCTGTGCGCGGACCGCAAGATTACGATCAAGTCTTTCAAACCGCGGCTAAAAGAAAAGCTCAAGCACTGGTGGTGCGCATTCCACCGACGATTGCGCCGGCGCAGCGCCAACAGTTCGTCGAACTGGCGGCAAAGCATCGCCTGCCGGCGATCTATCAGGCAACCAACTGGGTGGATGCCGGCGGCCTGCTCTCCTACGGCGCCGACCGCAACCACCAGTTCCAACGCACCGCCATCTATGTCGATAAAATTTTTAAAGGTGCCAAGCCCGCGGAGTTGCCCGTCGAACAGCCATTGAAGTTCGAATTTGTGATAAACCTAAAAGCCGCCAAACAGATCGGCCTGACGATCCCGCCGAATGTGCTGGTGCGGGCCGACAGAGTCATCCGATGACCGACCAATCCAAAATCGAAAATCGCAAATCCAAAATTTGACCGCGGGCGGATCGGGTTATCAGATAAGGCAAAATGAACGGAGGAAAACAATGACGAGAAAAATCGTTTTCTCGTTGCCGCTGGAAGCAGCTCACCGTCCACAAATCGCTGCGTTCGCCGTCAAGCATCGCCTGCCGGCTGGTGCGGGCGGACAGGGTGATTCGGTGAGAACTGAGGCCGAGATCGAGTCTGCGACCGACTAAGGAATCGAAGGAGGAATTTTATGTTGTTGAAAATGAGCTTTGTCTTAATTTTGCTGCTTGCGTGTCATCCGAGAATTTCATCTGCGGCTGAGAAGATCATCCTCGACGGCTCCACGGGAATGTTGCCGTTAGCCTCCGCGCTTGCCAAAGCCTACCAAGAAAAGTCCTCTGACCCCGAGTTCGAGTTTGGCAAAGGGTTGGGAACCGGAGCCAGGCTGCGTGCCCTCGCCGACGGCAAAATTCACATCGCTCTGGCCAGCCACGGAATTGAACCCGCAGAGGTTCAAAAGGGCAATCTACAAGTGATACAGATTGCCAAAGGGGCCATCGTCTTCGCTGTCAACGGCGTCGCGATGACCGACATGACCGAGGAACAAATTTGTGGAGTTTACAGCGGCCAGATCGTCGACTGGCAGAGCCTGGGCGCTGCACCGGCGTCGATTGTCGTGATGACGCGCCCGCCCACGGAGGTCGACTCCGAGGTCATTCGAGAAAAGCTCGGCTGCTTCAAAAATCTCAAGGAGATTGACACCGCCCAGGTCATGGCCCGAGGCGGCGACATGGCCAAAGGTCTTGCAATTACCGCCAACGCGATTGGCATGACCACCATGACCGTGGTGGAACAAAGTAAAGGAACCGTCAAAGCGCTCACTCTGAACGGCATTGCGCCGTCCGTGGAAAACGTCAAAAGCGGCCGATATTTTTTGACCCGCGATTTTTACTTGGTTATCAAAGGTGAACCGGTTCCGTCCCTCAAAAAATTCCTCGACTTCGTCCACAGCTCCGAAGGCGATCGCGTGATCGGGGCAAATGGCGCGATTCCCGTACGATAGGCAGATGGTGCGGACTCCTCAGTGCAATAATTCCCGTCGCCCCGAGATGCCGGGAAAGGTTGAACCGGCCAAATCCTGCGAGGGCGCTTTTGGATTCCTCTGAAAACGTTTCGAGCTTAGCCATTTTCAACCGGCAGGGGTAAGCGTAATGCTAGATTACTCGCCGGAGGTAGAATGACTCGAACCACAACATATCTTGTTAGTCTTTTGCTCGCGTTTGCGGTTAGTCCAGTCGACGCTCAATTGAGCCTCTCCCGCATAGGAATATTGGGTGCGCCGGAGGAGCCGCGGTTTTCTGAGATCGTGGCGGGTCTCACACGCGGGTTGCGTGAACTCGGCTACACTGACAAGACCATCGAGATCGTCGAGGGGCGTGTGCCACGGGGCGACAACGCCAGTGAGCGCGCCGTCGTCGAAAAGATGTTGCAACAGCGGATTAAACTCTTATTCGCCATTGGCTCGAGGCTTATCAAGCAGGCGCGCCAAGTTTCGCCGGAGCTGCCGATTATTTTCATCACGCCCGGCGATCCAGTTGCGTCGGGCTTGGTCGGAAGTTTGGCTCGCCCCGGCGGCAACACCACCGGGATGACTTTCGAATATCCCGAGCTGTCGGGGAAACGCTTGGAACTACTGAAAGAGATGGCGCCACGAATTCGCCGCGTTTTAGCGATATACGACCCGCGCGACGATTCGCCGAAACAAAGCATCGCCGCGGCTAGAGAGGTAGCTCCGAAACTCGGCCTGACACTGATCGAGCGCCAATCGCGCAGCCGCGAAGACGACATGCAAGCGTTGAAATCGCTGTCCGACGCCGACGCATTGCTGGCGATACCCGGCGGCCAGCCCACCGCCGACAACAAAGAAATCATCCAGGCGGCCAATGCCAAGCGGCTGCCGACGATTTTCCACGCGCGCACCGGCAGCACTGGCGAAGCCCTGGCAAGCTACGGCGCCAACGACGCCGAGATCGCCCGCCAAGCGGCGCGGCTGGTAGACAAGATCCTCAAAGGAACCAAAGCCAGCGAGATCCCCGTCGAACGGCCGACGAAACTAGAATTCTCCATCAATCTGAAAACCGCCAAACAGATCGGCCTGACGATCCCGCCTAACGTGTTGGCGCGGGCAGACAGGGTGATCCGGTGAGAGGCAAATCCTCGATCGTTCGATGCTGGCACGCGGTCAAAAGTTGGGCTATTCGTTTCCCGAGGTGAATTATGGAGCATGCGTCAATCCCCGATCCTCCCGGCTTTAGCGATCTTTCGAA